>JAZDDC010000547.1:0-3841 GCA_036679565.1 Gemmatimonadota bacterium | reverse complement strand
GTCCGAACCGTCTTCTCGGGCAAGTTTGGTCTTGGTCTCTCCGGCGGCGGCTTTCGCGCCTCGTTCTTCCATATAGGTGTTCTGGCAAAGCTTGCGGAGTTGGACCTGTTGAGACACATGCACGTGTTGTCCTGTGTCTCGGGTGGATCCATTGTCGGCGCCTACTACTATCTGGAGTTGCGGAAACTACTGCAAGAGAAAGTTGATGTCGTCCAGGAAGAAAGCGATGAAGGCGAGGCCATATCGCGTGAGGACTACATCGAATTGGTTAAACGGATTGCCACCAATTTCTTGAAAGGTGTGCAGCGGAACATTCGCACTCGAGTGGCAACAAATTTTTTTGCCAACATCAAGATGACGTTTTCCCCTACGTACTCACGTACGGAACGAGCAGGTGAACTTTACGAAAAGGAACTCTACGGTCGGATAGACGACGGTGGGGGGACTAAACGCTATCTGAACGACCTACTCATCTATCCCAAAGGAGAAGAAAATTTTAATCCGCGAAAGCGGAATTGGATGCGGCGGAATAAAGTTCCCATGCTCGTCCTCAATGCCACTACACTGAACACGGGCCACAACTGGCAGTTTACCTCGACATGGATGGGCGAATCGCCGTTTGCGATAGATCCTGAGATCGATGGGAACTGGCGTTACCGCCGCATGTACTTTTGGGAAGCGCCCGAGCGTTATCAAAAGATTCGACTTGGCACCGCGGTTGGTGCCTCCGCGTGTGTACCCGGGCTTTTCGAACCGGTGGCAATGCCCGATCTCTATCCAAAAGAGGACAGTGATTTTCCGGACATGACGGTGCGCTTGGTGGATGGTGGTGTACACGACAATCAAGGCGTCACGAGTCTGCTCGAACAGGATTGCACCGCGATACTTATCAGTGATGCAAGTGGCCAGATGACGTCGGTCCCGGAACCGAAGGGAGGGGTCTTCGGTCCTCTTCTCAGAACGAACACGACACTCATGGAACGTGTCCGACAATCGCAATTTTCTGACCTCAAGGCGAGACACCGAGCATCGTTGCTCAAGGGTCTTGTCGTTCTCCATCTGAAGAAGGGTCTTGAAGTCGATCCCGTCAGTTGGAAACGATGTAAAGAACCGCCGGATGAACCGCTCCGGCGGCGAGGAGAATTGCTCGAGTACGGCGTGTTGCGGAAAATACAGAAGTCTTTGGCGAGCGTCAGGACGGATCTCGACTCCTTTTCGGAAACAGAGGCGCACGCGCTCATGGCGAGTGGTTATTTGATGGCGGAGCGATACGCCGTGGATCTGAAGGGGTTCGAACAACATGACGGTGATCGGGAGGACTGGGATTTTCTCGCTTTGGAGGGTCCGCTGCGAGGCGAGGCCCCGTCAGAAGAGCAACAGGATCGCTTTGAACGGTTGCTCGATGTCTCTGCTCAGAAAACTTTCAAGATCTGGCGGCTCTCGCGGCCATTGACCATCACGTCATACGTGTTAGGTGTTGGCGCGCTCGGCGGTTTTGTGTGGGCGTGGCGGACATTTCCTGAATTCACCTTCTTCAAGCTCGACATGAATATGTTGGGTTGGACACTTGTGTGGTCCGTGGCGGGTCTCGTAGTCGGCGAGTCCGTTGTGAAGGTGTTGCAGTACAAAGACACGCTGAGGAAGGTGGTTAAAGACTTTGCCCTCGCCGTCGTTGGATTCATTGTGTCGCAGATACACGTCAGCATATTTGACCCCATGTTTCTTCGCGCGGGAAAGGTGTCGAGAATCACGCAACAACGGAAGAAAACCGCCGATTAAGTCACGTGTCGCCCAGAGATGTACGTTCGTCGGGTGGCGGCGCGCGAAATGTGCGGCGTACAAGTGGCACCAACAAGAAACCGACACCGTACAACAACAGGATCAAGTTCACATCAAAGTTGTCTGATCCGGCAACCTGAAAGAAGATGTACGCAAGGATCGAGACAAGACCGGCGATCACGCTGAATCGCTCAACTTGTGCTAGGAAGGTCGGTACACGATGGCCACCCGGCCATATTCTGAGACGCTTGAACCGACTCATGTCGATGTGATGAGACAGGGCCTCCCTCTTGGCAAGTTTGTTCCATGCTTCAGCGAGGCCAAACGCATACGTTGTTGTACTCACGGAACTCCAAAAGGCGCGTGTCCCGAACGCTTCGAAAAGGTCTAGATCAAACGGGATTTGACCCAGGATCTCAAAGTCGCCGCGTAACGCCTCCATCGCTCGCTCGTAGTCGCGTGCCGTACGAAGAAACTTTACCTTGTTGATGATGGTGTAAATCTTTCGGGCGACCCCTTCGCGTAGGTGTCTCAATAGGTTGCTATTGGTGTTTCGGGCGATGGGATCGGATTCCGCAACGGCCAACGTGAGGTCCGCGTGCCGGCTGCAGTGAAGGATCAAGTCATCGACGCCCGCCCGATTGTCAACAATGACATAGTCAAAGTCTCCGAACTTTCCCCGTCGTAGGTCCTCGAAGAAATGCGTGACCCGTTCGAGCTGACCTTCATCGACATTGAAGACGAGTTGTTCCTCGATATCCGCGACGGCCGGAATGAGGTCAACTTCGAAGAATCGAGTGATACCGACACTCCTATGGTCCTCTTTGTCCTTTCCGTGGTGCCTTACGGACAGGACATCGGCAATAACCCATCCGTCCGTGAGGACTCGCCGTTCTTGGCGAAATGTGTAAAAGAAGTAGGTGAGACCACGAACGAACACGTCAAGATCCACCAGTAATACCCTAGCACCTTCCTGGGCCAAAAGACGCCCTAGCACGGCCGACAGTAATGATTTTCCCGTTCCCCCTTTTCCCGAAACGACGTTCATGAGCAGCGGGCTGGTCACTGATACTTGTTGTGTCATCGTTTGAATGCCTTGATCAAAACAAACATGAAGGAAAGCCCAGCAAGAATAAGCGCTGACGGTATGGAAGCGGTGGACAGATGTTCGAGTGTTGGTGGGAATGAACCGTATGCAACAAAGCTGTACGTTGTCATGACGATGCTTCCCGGCAGAAAACCGAGCGCCAAATTGAACCTATAGCCACTTGTGATGGCGACTTGTTTTTCGAATCGTGGATTTGTTTGAAACAAAAGAAACGAAATAACTATGCCGCACAAGTAAATGAAGAAGAGTGAGACAGCGATATGCGGACTTGCGAGCAAGACGTCAAACCCGCGTTGCCAAGCATTCTCTATCGGTTGACTCACGGTTCCCTGTAAGGACGTGAGTAGTAGTATCTCACTCATCACGAATCGCTCTCGAGCGGACGATGTTGAGGCGCGTTGATGTGTGAGGAACGACTCGGAGGGAGCGTCGACTTCGGACAACACCGCACGTGCCCCATTTACCGCCCGGCACGTAAATGCGTACTCAATACTCTGACACTACATGTTAGGAAGGCCCTGTGTCGCGCGCTGTAGACTGCGTCACATGGTTTCGGGTGATCTTGGGTGTGCTGGCGGAAAAATGGGGACGGCGCAGAATGTTGTTGTTCTGATCGTCACGGTACTATTGGCCTACCATGGGCGGCCCAAACCCGGATCCGCGGATTACACACCCGAATAACGTGTCCCGTCCGTTCAACACAACCCGTGCCGAGCCTCCGTGAAACGCACCGGACATCGAATCGATACACTGGTCTGTGCGCACGTCGATGACTATGTCTGCGGTGTTCGTGCCGATGAACTGCACGGTGTGGCCGGTCACGTTGCTACGCGTGACCGCCCAGTGGAGACGATCCCCGCCAAGTGACGTAAACTCGATGCCGTCTTCAGACACGATGAATCCCCAAAACGGTTCGTTGCCGGACCCTCGTGCCCAAAACGATGCGAGTTCGAT
>JAZDDC010000546.1:0-2020 GCA_036679565.1 Gemmatimonadota bacterium | reverse complement strand
GTTTGCGCCGTGGACCAGTTCTATTGACACCTCCGGGGTGGTGGAAGGAACGGTGACACCGCTTTTCACGACGTCGCAGGCCGGGGGCCTCGAGGCCAACTTCGTGATGCTTGATCCCAACCGTCAATTTTTGGACACGGATTTAGGGATCCAACTTGTCGCGGCACTCGTCAATCCACTGGCCGTGGATAACCCAACCGGCCCAACCGGTCGTGTTGCAATCGTTGGTACCAGCCAGATGATGCTCGATCGGTTCTTACAATCGAATCCGGGGAATTTGGCTTTTGCCTTAAATGTGGTCGATTGGTTGGCACAGGATGAGGCGCTCATGAGTATTCGCGCCAAGAACCGCAATCCGCCGACACTTGTCTTCTCGAGTGAAACGAAAAGTAACTTCGTGCGGTACGCCAACATCATCGGGATACCACTGTTGGTTGCTTTGGCGGCGGTCATGCGAATGCTAAAACGGCAGCAACTTGCAAAACGGCGGTTTGAGCCATTGGTTGAAGGAGTGACATCGTGAGTACGGAACTTCTCAAGCGTCTTGCGATGGGGCTTGGCGCGTTGCTCGTTCTTTGGGTTGCCGCGGAAATCATTCGGGGTAGTCCCGGTGACGGGGTTACCGAGTTTGCGTTGCTGGAACTGGATGCCGATCAGCCAGATTCAATTGTTGTCACTCGTGCCATCGGTGATGTTTTGTTACAAAGAGTCTCCGATGATGTTTGGTCGGTCAATGGGCATCGGGCCGCGGTGACGTCTGTAACCGAATTCCTCGAAGCCCTCCAGGGGACGGCACGGGCCGAATTAGTCGCGCAAAACCCTTCGAGTTTTTCCCGATTTGATATTGAGGATGACACGGCACGCCGTCTCCAAGTGTTCAACGGATCGGCATCCGTGTTGGATTTACTCGTGGGAAAGCGTGGCGCGGATTTTCAGTCGTCGTATGTTCGCCGGCCCAACGAGGACGAGGTGTACGTCGCGCGATTCCCCATCGGAACGTTTGTCGATCGTCCGCTCGACGACTGGCGGGACAAGACCATTGCGAGTCTGCAGCCCGATGCTATCGCGGGTATCGAAGTCACGCGGAATGACGGCTCATATAACAACGTGCGTGCGGATTCCGGTCAGTGGAGTATCGACGGTGATCCTGTGGATTCCGCCGCGGTGGCGCGTCTCGCCGGACAATTTAGTTCGTTAAACGGCACAAGTTTTCCGTCGGAGGTGCAAATGGATTCCGTGGACCTGGCCTCGCCCGATCGGCGAGTGGTGCTGCGGGGTGCAGACAACACCGTGTTGGCTGAATTGGTCTTTGACTCAACCGCCGCCTCCGGCTATTGGGTCAGACGTGTCGGCGACAGCACGGTGCTACGCTTGGATCGTTTTCGAGTCGATCAACTCACACCCGCGGATAGTACGCTGCGAAACTGATCAACACTCAACACTCAACGTTCACCACTCAACACTCAGCATCAACGTTCAACACTCAACGCTCAGACATGAATGTTGATTGTTGAATGTTGATGCTGAGCGTTGAGTTTGAGCGTCGAATGTTGAGTGTTGAGCGCAGCGTTCATTCGTATCAGCCGCGCGTTATCAGTTCAATCGCGCCTTGTTGATGTCCAGTCCCCCACCGCGTCGTTGCATCACTGGCCGAAATGCGGCGCATCTCACGGACGCGATCCAGGGAGAAAGAACGCAATCGTTCGAGGTCTCCGCCACTGATACCGTCTACGTACACGCGGATCGGCGATGACCCGGTTGGGGTTGTTTGGCCTCGGGTCCTAAACCACGATGGTCGCAACCGTAAGATTGCGTCGTATGCGTTGGTGACGGTTAGCTCGGACAATTCGGCATTTCTGATAACATCGCGCCGCATACTCGGTCTGGTAGGCCCGTCGCTGCTTGTGGCGGTGCCGCCGCACGCCGTGACGAGTAGAACAAGGCCAACTGCGAATGCGCTTGCCGCACGTGCGTTACGCATCGGTACCCTCCTTGGTTGTAAAGCGCTTGTGACAATAAT
>JAZDDC010000545.1:0-3381 GCA_036679565.1 Gemmatimonadota bacterium | reverse complement strand
GAACAGACGGGCGAGTATCGGGGCAAATATCATGTTTTGGGCGGCCACATTTCGCCTTTAGACGGAATTGGGCCAGATGATCTAAGAGTAGATGCCCTGTGTCGGCGCCTGCAAAACGGCCATCAGGTAGGTGAGGTGATTCTCGCGACCAACCCCTCCATGGAGGGTGAGGTCACGGCAACGTATTTGCGGGAAGTGCTGGACGAGTTTGACCTCAGGGTGACGCGAATTGCGCTCGGTTTGCCCATTGGTGGTGATTTGGAGTATGCCGACCGTGTGACAATTGCACAGGCTCTGGCGGCACGCCGCGAGATGTAAGTGCAGGACGGGTTCAATGGCGGTTTCGGATTGGCCGATAACTGACAGAACCTCCAGATTCGGTTATCGTGGAGTCGAGAAAAAACGACCGTTTTGAAGGAGTGTGGGGTTGAGCAGGGCAAGGACCGCCGTGGGGCTGTTTGCTTTTGGTGTCGGGACGGCAATGGGCGCGCTGTTTGCTCAGCGTTCCATGGGACGCCATAGGCGGGATTTGTTCAGTCGAAGGCCGTTACGGCGCCTGTCGGCGCTTGGTTACCTGAGTGGGCATCCGAGTGTGGATACGGTGCATTTGCTACATGACTACCTGGCGTGGGAATCGCACCCCATGTTGCTTCGGCGTGCGCAGGCGATTGTGCGACGCATGGAGGCGAAACTTGGATAAGGTGAAGAGTTAATGACGGGCGCAGGCACCTGGGCGCTCGAAGAGGCCGACTACCAACGGATAAGTCAGCATTTATCCGAATTGCTCAGTGAGGCTAATGCGCGGTGTGGCATGTTGGTCGATCGCACGGGACAATTGCTTTGCAAAGTCGGCGAGTCGATGGCGTTCGATACCACGGCTTTTGCGTCGTTGACCGCGGCTGATTTCAGCGCCAACGACCAATTGGCAAAAATGATCGGTGAAGACGAGTTCGCTTCGCTGTTCCATCAGGGCGAAAAAGAATCGATGTATCTTGCCGACGTTGCGCGGCGCGTCATCTTGGTGGTCCTATTCGACGAACGTACAACGGTCGGATTGGTTCGACTCCGTGTGAGACGAACGGTCCGAGAGCTAAAGACGTTGTTCGAGGAGATGTTTGACCGCACTCCGCGTGGAGGGGAAAAAAGTGCTGGGTTGCTTGAGGGCGCGGACGATGAAATCGACCGACTATTCGGTGATTAACGCGGGAGGTTCTGATCATGTCGATGATCAACTACGCCTCCCGTGAAATCAACTGTAAGCTTGTCTACTACGGACCGGGGCTGGGCGGAAAAACTACCAACTTAGAACACGTGTACGGCAAAGTTGCCCCCGATCGACGTGGGAAGATGGTATCACTTGCCACCGAGACAGAGCGGACCCTTTTCTTCGACTTTCTTCCGGTAGACCTCGGCACCATTCGCGGATTCAAAACCCGCTTTCATTTGTATACGGTGCCGGGCCAGGTCTACTACAACGCATCGCGGAAGTTGATTCTCAAGGGTGTCGATGGTGTGGTATTTGTCGGTGACAGCCAGGTCGAACGCATGGAAGCCAACATCGAGTCCATGCAAAACCTGTATGACAATCTGACAGAGTACGGGTATGACCTGACAAAGACCCCGTTTGTCATGCAATACAACAAACGAGACCTACCAAATGCGGCGCCCATCGCCGATCTCGAGGCGCAACTCAATCCTGGTTGGGAGATAAAGGATCCGGCACGGCAGCGCCCCCTACCGGATTCGGATCACGAAGGTGAGTTTCTGGTCCAACAGATTGACGGTGTGTGGATCGGCAAAGCCCCATACTTCGAGTCAGTTGCCATGCGTGGTGATGGCGTTTTCGAAACACTCCGACACGTGGCAAAGCTGGTTCTCAAATCACTCAGCTGATGGTTACACGGGCAACGATCTGGACCCTGCCGAACATCCTGACCATCACCCGGATCGGGCTGACACCCGTTATCGCCCTCCTGCCGTTTATCAATGGGTATCTCCCGAAGCTAATTGCATTCGCTGTTTTCGTGATTGCGGCCGTCAGTGACATCTACGATGGTCGGCTGGCTCGCGAGCGCAATGAGATAACCGATCTGGGTAAGTTGCTCGACCCGCTGGCAGATAAACTCCTGTTGTTTGCGACACTCATACCCATCTATTGGATCACCCGTTACCCCATGCGGCAGTACGAAATTCCGTGGTGGGGGAATTTACCGCTGTTAGTGCTTGTACTACTACTCGGCCGCGAATTGTTGATGACCGCTTTTCGTCAGTTTGCCAAACGCCGTGGTGTCGTGATTGAGGCCCTTGGGCCCGGGAAGCTAAAGACAATCGTCCAAGATATTTTCTTGGGCGCAACCATCGGTTGGTTTGCTTGGAAGGATATGTCGGAAACGTTCGGATGGCGCTCGGGTTGGTTGGGAGCGCTTTGGGACAAATTCCACGGACTGCTCGTGGCGGTGACACTTGCTATTGCGGTTGTCCTAACGGTGTATTCGCTCGTCGTCTACATCTACAAGTACCGAGGCCTCTTGCGTGGCGTTTCACAGGCTTCTCCCGGTCCAGGCCATGGACGTTGAGCTGCTCTCGATTGGTAACGAGCTACTCCTAGGTCAAACTGTCAATACCAACGCTGCGGAAATCGCGCTGGCTCTCGGGTCGGTGGGGGCCGTCGTGGCGCGAGCCACAACCGTCCCAGACGATACCGAGTCCATCCGCGATGCGTTGCGCGTCGCGTTAGCAAGATCCGGTTTCGTCATAACAACTGGTGGCCTCGGACCCACACGGGACGACCTAACCAAAATGGCCGTGGCGGACCTTTTTGAGGTGCCGTTGGTGCGGGATGATCACTACCTCGAGATGTTGCGGAGTCGGTTCGAGCAAATGGGGCACGGACCAATGCCCGTATCAAATCAAACACAGGCGGACCTCCCCGAAGGCGCCAGCGCGCTGCCGAATCCGCTGGGCACAGCGCCAGGACTCTGGATGGAGGGCACCATCGGTACCGTCGTCATGTTGCCGGGTGTCCCGAAAGAGATGCGAGGTCTCTTGGCCAACGAGGTCATTCCGCGTGTGAAACAACGTGCGGGTGATCTCGTCATTCAATCGAAGACGCTGAGGACGGCGGGTATATCGGAATCGGCCTTGGCGGACTCCTTGGACGGGGTTGAAGAACAAATTGCTCCGCTGACCCTGGCCTACCTACCCAGCGCAGAGGCGGGTGTCGATCTTAGGATCACCGCCTGGAGACTGCCCAGTAACGAAGCACACGAGAGGCTCGCCAGCGCCGTTGCGGTGCTAGAGCCAATGCTGGGAAGAAACCAATACCACGGTGCGAGTGTGGCTGAAGACCTTTTGTCCGCTTTGCGAAGAAACGGTCTCACC
>JAZDDC010000544.1:0-6236 GCA_036679565.1 Gemmatimonadota bacterium | reverse complement strand
GAGGTCCGGCACGACGACTGGCTTCATGTCCTTGGCCATGTGATCGATTTCGGCCTCCGTCATTGGGATGAACCCCCAGTTCCGTTCCCATGCACCATTGTACAACTTCTTGATGATGTCAATCTCTGCGGAAAAATTCTTCATGTTCAGTGCACGCAGTTTAATCTTCTGGCGATCAGCAATTCGTTGGGCACCTCGTACCAGGCGTTCCGGCAGTACGCTACTCACCGACTGGTACTGATACAGGTCCTTGGCTTTTTCGAAGCCACAGTGCTCGACCAAATTGACATAGTACGGTGGTGTGTACGATGTCAGCAATGTGGGACGTGTGTCGAACCCATCGATCAAGAGGCCGCACTCGTCGTTTGTAGAAAATGATGCTGGCCCGCGGATCACGGTGAGCCCTCGAGCCCGTAACCATTCCCGCACAGGGTTGAACAGAGCCTTGGCGACGGCCTGTTCGTCGCGGCATTCAAAGAATCCAAAGAAGCCGACCGTATCGTCGTGAAATTCGTTGTGTGCGCGATTATGAATTGCCGCGATGCGACCCACGATCTCCTCAGAGCCGTTGGTCTGGCGCGTTGCCAGGAAATACTCTGCATCCGCGTGCTCGAAAAAAGGATTCTTCTCCCGAGACAGGATAGTTTTTACGTCGCGACGTAAAGATGGCACCCAATACGGATGCCCCCGATGTAGTTGGTATGGAAACGCAATGAATTTTTTGAGGTCTGAGGCCGTGCGCACCGGACGCACGGATAAACTGTCCGTCAAATAACCCCCGACGCCTTACCGAGGGTCGCGAACGTATCCAGCACACGATCAATCTGCTCCTCGGTGTGCGTGGCCATAAGGCTCGTACGGAGTCGGCACTCTGATGGCGGCACCGCTGGTGGCACGACCGGATTCGTAAAGACACCGGCATCAAAGAGTTTGCGCCAAAAACCAAAGGTGTCCGGCAACGTCCCGATAAGAACCGGCACGATTGGTGTTTCCGTTGGTCCGAGATCAAACCCCAGGCTTACCAACCCATCGCGTAAGCGCGCGGTGTTCTTCCACAGACTCGTCCTTCGCTCCGGTTCGTCAATCATGACTTCGAGTGCCGCAAGAACACCGGCGGTGTTCGCTGGCGGCAGCGCGGCGGAAAAAATCAGGGGCCGGCTGTGGTGTTTGAGGTAATGGATGACGTTCTCCGAACCGGTAATGAATCCACCGATAGACGCCAACGACTTCGAAAACGTGCCAACGATGATATCGACATCGTCGGTCAAACCAAAATGCGCTGACGTGCCGTCGCCTCTGGCGCCGAGAACGCCGGTGGCGTGTGCGTCATCGACCGCCAATGCGGCGCCGTGGCGCTTTGCGATTTGAACCAATTCCGGAAGTCTTGCGATGTCGCCTTCCATTGAAAACACGCCATCGACGACGATCATCTTGCCGCGACCTGAATGTTTTTCCAGAAGCCGTTCCAATTGATCAAATTGGTTGTGTCCAAACCGTTCGGTCTGACCGAATGCCATCTTGGCGCCGTCCACAATGGACGCATGGTCCAGCTTGTCGATAAAAACGACGTCACCACGACCGACCAAACCCGAAACAAGACCCAGGTTGGCTTGGTAACCGGTGGAAAGCACCAATGCGCCTTCCTTACCGAAGAACTCTGCAAGACGCCCTTCTAGCTGTTCGTGAAGATCCAACGTCCCGTTTAAGAACCGACTGCCGGTGCAACCCGACCCGTAGCGCTCCAGCGCCGAACGTGCCGCTTCCAAGACGTGTGGATGGTGTGTAAGTCCCAGATAGTTGTTGGAGCCCATCATGATGCGCTCTTTGCCATCGATAACGACGATGGTGTCCTCGGACTTCGAGATCGGTTTAAAGTACGGATAGAGCCCGGCGCGCTGGATCTCGCGTGCCTTGGTGAACGAATCGCACTTCTCGAACAACCCGACCTTTTGCAGAATTTCTATGTCCACTGGGCCTCAATGTGTTGAGTGCCGAAAATTCCCCGAAATACAGTACGCCAAAGTCTAGATATTACCGATGCGAACGGACCGAAACAAGGGGACTGGACATCGGCGGACGCCCCATTTCGTGTCTGGAATTGCCCACGGCGTTTCCATTTACATAAGCGTTTGCGGCAAACGTGGGTATCTCCGTGGACCCCGTCTCAAACACACAGATGGCGGTGTGAAGTTGTCTTGCTCGTTGCGCGTAGAATCGGAGATTCTTGATCGGATATTTCTAAACTATCACGCGCCGTGGGAGGGCAACCGCCTGGCGACCCTCGGTTCGCGTACGCGACCACGGCGATGGTACATTACCGGTTCACATGCAAGTACCCCTGTCCGGACTCGGTAAAAATGTTTTTTCGGAGATCTTTCCTCACACCGCTGGCCTTACTGTTGACGATGGGTTGTAGCGGTCAGCGTAACGATACGGATACGCCATCACCTGAAGTTGTTGAGGGGGAGTTGCGATTGGCTGGAAGTGATCCCATGACGATGGTGATGTTGCGACCGATGGCCGGGGGCGAAGAGGTCCGTCTCGAAGGCTCGCTTGTGGAAGAACTGCGTCGGTTGGGTGGTGTTGTGGTGTCCGTGACGGGGAAACGAGATGAGTCGGCGATGCGTGGGTTCGATGTTACCAGCTATGAAATCACGTCGGTGCAGGGTACCCGCCCGTCCGTTGGAACGGTCGTGTCTCGAGATGGCGATTTATGGTTGGAAGGTGACGGAAGCGTACGATTGGTAAACGTTCCCGCCGGACTCCGTGCGCAGGTTGGTGCGAAGGTCTGGGTTATAGGGACAACGGTCGATGGCTCGTTGCGACCGGAATCATACGGGGTGATCCGGGAGCCGCAGTAAAGAACGCTAAGTTCTTGGGAAGTTTGACACAGGACATCAAGTCAAAAGATCAGCACCAGAACCACAACAACGAGCAGCACCACGAGGACCACCAGCCCCAGAACAGCACCGACGATGCTGATGAGGGCCTTCAGGCCGAGCTTGTGGATGAATGACCACAGGCCGATCCTGACGATCCGTTTGATCCACTCAAATATCAGTGCCATGTGCTCCCATACGCTTTTTGGTGGTGACTAGTTTCAGTCGGTGTTGCTTGGAGGGTTCGTGTGATTAGCCACGAAATCCACTAAATCCACGAAACCGACTCGGCCGTGGTGGCGTCAAAAAGCGATACGTTTGACGGATGCCGCGGGATGCCTAAAGTTGATCAATAGCCCCAGCCGCATACCACTTGCTTTCAAGTAATTGATTAATTGTGCCTCGGCGTGTTTGGGCGTTTGTCTGCACGCTTTCAATTCGAGAATTATTTTGCCTCCGACCACTATGTCGGCCACGAAGCGGCCGACCGGTTTTCCTTTATAACCAACTCGCAAGCTGACCTCCGGTTCCGCGCGCAACCCTCGAGTGTGGAGTTCTATGAGCAACGCTCGTGCGTACACCGTCTCGGCAAAGCCCGCCCCGAGTTGTCGGTACACTTCGAATACGCAACCGAGGACGTCGTAACTGAGTTTTGGGTGTAGCAATTGGCGAGAGCGAATCACAATCGTAATTAAAGTCGTCAGATTCGAATCTGTGCATCGAACTCTTTCGAATGGTGTCAAAAACTTGCGACCACGCCTCATCCCACAACCCGGTCAAGTTAGAAAGGTTCGTGGATTTAGTGGATTTAGTGGCAAAAAAGTGACGGCGTATTCAACTCTCTTGACAATTAAATTGATAATGTCAATAATTATGTATGCAAGACGAAACCCTGGGAGAATTCGAGCAGCTCGCGTTGCTTGGCGTGGTCCGCTTGGGCAATGTCGCCTACGGGGCAGCGGTGCAGCAGGAGCTGGAGAAAACCGCGGGGCGTTCCGTATCCATCGCCACGATTTACGTGACCTTGATACGGCTCGAGAAAAAGGGGTTGGTGGTCTCGTGGCGTTCTGACCCTACGCCGGTTAGGGGTGGAAAATCGCGGAGGTTCTTTCGCATCACCTCGGAGGGGGCAGACGCGCTCAAAACGTCCCGTAACGTGATGAACAGTATGTGGGCGGGTCTCGAGGGCGGCCGGGATCTCGTTTCGAGACCAGGGGCGGTGAGGAGGCCGTGACGCCAGAGTGGGAAGCGCCACCGGCAGTCGCCACGTGGCTGCTTTCCAAATTCACTCCGAAACCACTCAGAGAAGAACTCCTTGGTGACCTCGCGGAGAACTTTCGCATACACGTAGCGCAGCGTGGTGGGCGTTACGCGCGCTCGTGGTATTGGCGTCAAACCTTTCACATCGACTACGTGCGGTTGTTTTTCGAGGCCCATGATGGGAAGGGAAGTGGCGGTATGACTCGAGGTTTTGGGCTCGACCTGAAATACATATTCCGTTCGTTACGACGCGAACCGGGCTTCGTGTTCACCGCGGTTGCGACTCTGTCGTTGGGTGTTGGAGCAACGACGGCGGTATTCAGCTTGGTTCACGCGGTTTTGCTGCAACCACTACCATATACGAACCCTCAAGAACTCGTCTTGTTGTGGAATCGGCTCGATGCAATTGGTGTCGAACGGGCGCCAATTTCGTCTGCGGACGTCATCGATTTTCGAGAGCAGACCGAAACATTTGAAGGGTTCGCACTCGCCAACAGTATGTCTCGCGGGTCGATTGTCTCGGGAGGCCGCCCGTGGTTAGTGGCGCACGCCCGGGTCACTCCAAACTTCTTCACACTACTTGGCGTGCGGCCCGCTGTTGGAGAATTGTTCCGTTCGGAAACAAGCGTGGGTATCGCCGATCCCGGCGCAACGATCCCGGTTGTTGTTAGTCACGAATTCTGGCGGCGAGCCTTTGGTAGCAATCCGGATGTCGTCGGCGACCTTGTCAGATTTAATGGCGTCTCGGCCACCGTGGTGGGCGTAGCGCCCAAGGGTTTTCGGCTGACGTTGCCACCTGAAGCCGGGTTTCCGGTGGGCGTGGAGGTTTGGAGCCCAACGAACCTCGATGTAGCGCGAGGGGTGCGGGACAACCAGCGTGTACGTGACCAGGACAGTAACGATACGGGCATCGTCGTCGCACGGCTGCGAAGTGATGTGACACTTGGGCAAGCGCAGGCGGAGATGAACATCGTGGCGGCGTGGCAACGCCAGTCGCACGGGTGGCACGCCGATGTCGGAGCCCGCGTCGATGTCGTTCCGATGCACTCCGATGTCGTAGGGAGTGCGCGTGGAGCCCTGTTCGTTTTATCGGCAGCGGTGGCAACCGTCCTGCTTATCGCCTGTATCAACGTCGCGAACTTGATGCTGGCTCGTGCGGTGCGCCGCCGGCGGGAATTCGTCACACGCGTCGCGTTGGGAGCGACCAAGGGTAGCCTTGCGCGACTCGCTATTGTGGAAAGTCTGCTCATCGCTCTCGTGGGTGGCGCGATTGGATTGGTATTGGCGCGTGGCGGCATGAACGTTCTCCTGACGTTCCAGCCTTCTGTCGTGCCACTTGCCGAACGAGTCGCCCTGAACGCCGCGGTGGTTCTTTTCGCGCTGGGCGTAGCAGCGTCCATGGCGCTTGTGGTTACCGCTGGACTCTTGGTCAAGAGCTTCCGCAACCTTCAGAAGGTAGATCCTGGATTTGTCGCTGAGAATGTTGTCTCGTTCGACATAACGCTGCGTAACCCGGAGCGCCACGGTGGGCCGGCTGCCCGGACGCAATTCGTGAGGCTGCTCATTGGAGAATTGGAAGCGCTACCGGGTGTGGCAAACGCCAGCTTGGTCAGTCACCTGCCGTTGGACGGGCGCATCTGGACCAACCAATACGAGCTTGATGCCGGTGGCGAACAGCGTTCGGAGGGTGACGCGAATTTCCTGATGATTTCGGCGGGTTATTTCGACGCCATGTCAACGGCTTTGGTGGCTGGCCGTCTGTTCAACCGGTCCGACGACGATCAAAATATCCGCGTGACCATCGTGGATGAAGTGATGGCCCGGAGGATTGCACCGGCCGGCGACGCCATCGAGCACGTCATTGGGTTCCCGTTGGATGGCGAGTATGTGCGTGCACAAGTCGTTGGCGTTGTTGAGAACGTTCGGTATATGGATCTACGGTTAGAAAGCCGAGGGACCATTTATGTACCATACCGACACGAAGCATCGCGGGATGTGTCGATAGTGGTGAGGACGGGTTCGAATGCTGAGCGGCTTGCCGCGATGATACCGGACGTTGTGGCCGCGTTGGATGTCGCCACGCCGGTGTACAACGTC
>JAZDDC010000543.1:0-5470 GCA_036679565.1 Gemmatimonadota bacterium | reverse complement strand
CACCGGTTTGTTTCGTCTGCACTCGCGCGAAAACGCCGAGGTTCGTGGAGCGCCGTTGACGCTGATGAATGTTTATGTCGGAATGAAAGCCCACCCGGATTGGCCGACAGTGGTACCATACCTCACGGGGGGAGTGGGCTACCTGCGTATGGTGGCGGGGGCGTTTTCCGTCACAGGGCCCGGTGGCGCCGATTTAGCGAGGGAGGATTTCGTTCCAGGCCGAGCTGACGGCGGCAGTGCTAAGGAGAACTCGTTCTCGCTGGGTGTAGGTGGTGGTCTCGATTTCCGGATCTTTGGCATGACGTATCGGCTTGCCCACTTGCGGATTGCGGAATACTGAGCAAAACTCGGGTATGTTGGTTGGGCGTGGAAACAAAACAGGCCCGAAGCGTGCCCGGAGGCAGTTGATTGGTAAAGGACTTTTCGTTCAAATATGCGGGGCGCCCGTACGCAGTGACGAGCGACACGGAGGATTCGTCAAAGCTGAAGTGGTGGCTGGTCGTGGATGGACAAAAGTTGTTCTTGTGTGATGTTGCTCCCGGGGAGTCGCAGGCGTCGTTGATGGCGGTGGCCACGAGGTATCTCAGGGCGAGCCACACGGCAAATCCACACCAGGCGGGGGCCACCCCCTCGGCTTGACCGACAGGCGAATCCTGGTATCCTTCCTCCCCGACTTGGACTGGGCCCGTGCCCGCCTGTGCCCTACATACGGAGGCCTGATTGGCTGAAATTATTCTCAGTGAGGACGATCGACTCGAGTGGGCGCTCAAAGCGTTCAAGCGGAAAGTCCTTCGTGCCGGAATCCTGAAAGACCTCAGGGAAAAGCGGTTTTATATCAAACCCAGCAAGGCAAAACGGTTGAAGCAAGCTGCGGCCCGTCGTCGCCGGCGGCTTGGCAAGCACTAAAGCACCGCCCGCAACACCCCTCTCCCTTTTCACCGTACGTTGCACCCGCGCACCCCTGCTCGTTCGAGGGGCGTTTCATTGTGCCCTTGTCAGCCCTTTACGGGCGGATTGCCCCGCAGTAACAACAACGTAATTGCCACAACACCCGTCACGGCGACGACGGTGCCAATTGCCGAAACGACGGCGGGACTGATGATGGCAAAAATCGGTACACCGTATACCTGACTCAACGAGAGCAAGAAAAAAACAGGAAAGAGGAATTGGAAGATGCCCAACGCCACGGTGACGGGTTTTGTCTTTCGTGTCTCGCTTTCGCGATTCTTCCGCGCGATGCGACCGTGCAATCGTGTGAGCACGGCGTGAACCGGTAAATAAATTGCGCCGTATCCCAATGCGGCGTTCGTGGTATCGAGTGCGTTCCCCATCGGTACGGTGGATACGACGTTGGAGTATAAAAGCATGAGCGCATGCAAGATGAGTGACCCGCCAACAATGACGATTGTCAAACGAACAATATCTTCCGCGAAGCGATGGGCAGGATGGCTCGACGGGGTTGGTGTCACTCGCGGATCCGACTCATGAATGGGCTCCGCATCCGGCGGCCTCACCACGCCGACGAGGAGCGCGAGCGCAAACCCAACGAGGAAGAACAGAATCAGGACGCCGCTGAGTGTTCCCGCGCGTTCGAACCCGGTCAATCCACGCAAAAGAAAGAAGTCCCAAACGAAACGAGGGTAGGCCAAGACGATATCGAGTAAGTTCGTCATGTGCCGCAGGAAGGTTTCGCGGAAGGCATGTTTCGCAGGACGGATACGCCAGTGCCCACGGTCACCACGCACCGTTGTGTTGATCGAAGATGGCTGGCGTATGCGTGCCAGCCCGTTTGATCGGCGGCGACAATGGTGACATGAACCGCCTGAGATGGCACGAACCCGACACCAAGTGCTCCCTGGATCGCGTATCTGCCGGTCTCGTTGCGAAACACGGTCTGCGCGGTCACCAAACGTCCGAGATCGTGTACCATAGACAATGCATGCGCCTGCGCGATTGTCCGTTGTGCTAATAAGAATCGAGTCGACACGGTACCCAAGAATCCGGCGACCACGAGGCTTGCAAACACCGTGACCCATCGTCTCCGCCGAGTACGTCGGACCGCCTCACCGGGATCGCGAAGTAGAAACTCACGGGAGTGTTTTTGCAGGATGGGTTTGGGCTCACCGTCGATTCGTTCCGACGCCATGACCGGTTTCCGTTTGGTTGGAGTGCGCCGTGGAACGATACACCGTGAACTAGAGGGGGACCACCCGGTTTGCGGTGGCGTTGTCGGTAGCGCACTGCTTCGTCGCGAGCCAAATTGATCTTATGCTTTGGCTTGTTTTTTCTGTGATCGCGGTTGCAACGAGTCCAATTGGCCGGGCCATCGCCGACCGAATGGCTGGTCGGCGTCCAGCGTCGCAGGTGGACGGTGAGGAGCTTCGATGGATGGAGCAACGCGCGGAAGAGCGGATTCTCGACCTAGAGGACCGTATTGATGCGGCGGAGCGGTTCTTGCGCGGCGCAGGCAATCACTGATCCAATAGCGAGGTACGCGTGGGAGACGTTGAAACAGAAGAACCGGACGAAAAGCCAGACAGGGGGCGGCTTCGCTCGCCAGACACCCTGACGCGTTGGTTTCTTGCAATGTGGCGGTGGCTGGATGAGTCACCGTTGCGTCAAGTGTGGCCTCTGGGGTTTGGGATACTGCTCGCCGCTGGTGCGGTTCAACTGACGGGTAAGACCCTTTGGGCGGCGCTCATTGTTTTGGTGGTGTACATCAGCATCTACCGGACGGCCACGAAGGCAATGCTTCACGATCAGGCTGTCAGGAAGACACTCGACTAAGAGGTCAGGAGAACGCTGCATGTTTTGGCTGTTTCTCATCGTTGCCATTGTGTCCCGAAGCCAAATAGGTCGCGCCCTCGCTGATTCGATTCACGACCGCGGTGGTGGACCGTTTACGCTCGCAGACCTTGAAGCGACCGAAGGGCGGCTCGAAGAGCGTATGCTGGACTTGGAGGAACGGATCGAGGATACAGAGCGTATGCTACAGAGGCAGCGCGGGAGCGCCGGTTTGCCACCGATCGACTAGCCTTCCCGGTCGTGACTGGGTGTGGATGACTTTTCGTACACGAGGAATCGAAAACCGTTATGAAGCTTTACACAAAAATCGCAATTGGATTTCTTCTGGGCGCCGCCTTTGGTGTCGGTTCGAATATGCTCGACCTGGGGTGGGGTTTGGCGATCGTGGATTTTGTGAGTCCCTTTGGCTCGGGCTGGATACGGCTGATCCGTATGATTGTTGTGCCGCTGGTCGTGGCTAGCCTCATCGTTGGCGCCGCCAGTCTCGGTGACCTCAGGACCCTCGGTCGGGTGGGTGGCAAAACCGTCGCGTTTTACATCCTGACAACGAGCGTTGCGGTGAGTATTGGACTGGTCCTGTCCAATGTCATGCGACCTGGCAGGGGGTTGGATAGTACGGCGCAAGCAGCCCTGACGGCCGAGTTTGGTGGAGATGCGGCGGGTCGTGTTGCGTTGGCTCAGGAAGCGCCTGGCATCGTCGATGTCATTCTCAACATGATTCCGGATAATCCGATTGGTGCTGCGGCAAACGGCGATATGTTGCCACTCATTTTGTTCAGCATCCTTTTTGGCGTCGCGGCGTCTTTGATCAAAGATGAGACTCGACGAAAGACGGTCGTCGGGTTCTTTGAAGGGGTCAATGACATTTCGATGACCATGATTCATTGGGTGATGCTGCTCGCGCCGTATGCGGTGTTTGCACTCATTGCGAGTGTCACGGCACAGTTTGGATGGAACATCCTGCAGAGCCTACTCTTCTACACCGGCACCGTCATCTTGGGTCTCGCGTTGCACGCTTTGGTGACGTACGGTTTCATTCTGAAGTTCTTGGCCCGTGTGAATCCGGTGGTGTTCTTCAAAAAAATTCGCGAAGTCCAGATCCTTGGTTTCTCGACATCCAGTTCGTCAGCAACCCTACCGGTGTCCATGCGGACGGCCGAAGAGGGATTGGGTGTCTCGAAACAAATTTCCAGCTTTGTGCTGCCGCTTGGTGCCACGGTGAACATGGATGGCACCGCTCTTTACCAGGGCGTTGCGGTGATGTTCATTGCCCAGGTCTTTGGCATTGATCTTTCCATTGGCCAACAACTCACCGTGGTGTTGACGGCAACCTTGGCGTCCGTTGGCGCGGCCGGGGTGCCGGGTGCGGGCATCATCACGCTGACCCTGGTACTGATTCAGGCGGGTGTGCCGGAAACGGGTATCGCCTTGATTCTAGGAGTCGACAGGCTCCTCGACATGATTCGTACTGCCGTGAATCTGACCGGTGACCTCACGGCAACGGTATTTGTGGCGCGCACCGAGGGAGAGGAGTTACGTGCCGACGTAACCGGACGTGAGCCATCTACCGGAAGCGTGGCCGCTACGGCGTGACATCCCGGTTCGGTGGCTTTTAACTTGTAGGGGTGGGTTATCCCTGGCGGACCATGACACCCTTACGGCATCGCATGCAACGATACTCTCGGACCGAATGGTCGCCGCGGGTGAGGGCGGGGCCCTCCGAGGTCGCCTGGCCGCAGGACGGGCAGGCAGGCTTGCCGGAACGTAGGGCCAGCTTTAATTGTTCTGCTTCACCGCGTGAATAGGGCAGCAATGTATGTCGCGCAGCCGCTTCCGATGGCGCGGACGCCTGAGTACGACGTTCCGCACCGCTGCGTCTTTGATCTTGGCGCCGGTCGGATTTTCGCCGCTCCGTCGGTACCTCAATGGCCAGTTTTCGCCGTTCGATAGCGCGCCGATCTTGCCCGGCCCGGCGATCAGTTGGCATCCAACGTGGTATCTCAGTTTTGGCTTCCAACATCCGGTACGCACCGTTTCAAGGGTGATTTGCCTAGACCGGTCACGACGAACGACAGGATAATACGCCGTTTGTCGGAATGGAGGAGGTCATGACGATTGGCGAAGCTGCAAACGCCGTGCCCAACGGCTTATTCAAATATGGAGAGGAATGATCGACAATACCGAAAGCCGTACGGCGCTTATAGTTGACGACGATCCAACGGCGCGGTTTCTAATGAAAGCCGTGCTGGAACAGCTGGGGTGTCGCGTGGTGGAGGCAAAACTAGGTGTGGACGGTCTTCAGCAGGTGCGCGACATCAGACCGGATGTGTTGGTTCTTGATGTCCTGATGCCGCACATGGACGGTCTCGACACCCTACGGTATCTACGGTCAGATCCGGATTTTGCATCGCTGCCGGTCATCGTCGTGTCGGTACTTCAGGACGATCACCGCACCGTCAAAGAAATGCACAGTCTTGACCTCCTAGGGTTTTTTACAAAGCCGTTGGACCACGGTCACCTGTCGCGGAAATTGACAGCGTTGTTTGCACGATTGGACCACAAGGTGGACGGCCGCGCGGGCTAAGACCCGCTGGATGCGTCGTCGTACCGTCGCTGCACTTCATCCCAATTCACGACGTTCCACCACGCCGTTATGTAATCGGGC
>JAZDDC010000542.1:0-3223 GCA_036679565.1 Gemmatimonadota bacterium | reverse complement strand
CAGCCGACTCATTTTGCGGTATACGCCAATCAACCAGACGTTCTGCGCATTCTACTAGAAAGCAGCGCCGAGCCGGGGAGGAGTTCCGGTTGGCCACTGCTGTTACAACGGGCTGAGGAGTTTGGTTTTGACGAAGTTCACCGTGTCCTCGCTCGGGTTGCACATGAACGGTTTGGATACGACTCGGATTTCACTTTCCTCAAAGACGCGATCATTTCGCGAAGTCGAGACCGCATCCACCGCGTGCTGGAAGAACGGCCCGACCTCGCCAAAGCGTGCGATGCCCACGGAAGTAACGCTGTCCATTGGGCGGTGATGACCAGACAACCACAACTCTTTGCAGTACTCCGGCAGTGCGGAGCCGACCCAAATCATCGTCGCAGCGATGGACAAACGCCCGCACACCTCCTCTTCAACGGCGACTACGAATTTCGTGTATGGCGCGATTTGAAAGGTGTGAGTCACGCCAATCTTGGTGAGACACGGCACGCGTTGCTTTCGGCGGGCGCGGTTGTCGATCTTTCGGTGGCCAGCGCAACGTGTGACTCGGGGGTTGTCGAAGCACTGCTCGCCAAAGACCCATCCCTTGCAACACGTTTGGACTCCGGGCGTCGCAACCCACTTATGTACGCAGCCAGAGCCGGCCACTTCGAGATCGTACGCACGTTGTTGGACCACGGTGCGAAACCAAGCCAACCGGAAGATTGGGCAAAGCATGGATGGGCGCTATGGATGGCGTGTGCAACCGGGCGCGTGGATATCGTCACGGTGCTGCTGGAGCACGGAGCCAACCCCAACTCGGCACCGGATTCATCGGATAGTTGTTTGGGTATAGCGAGAGCGAGAGCAGGCACCGCCATCAACGAGATAGAACAAATGCTGCGATCACACGGCGCAACTGCGGCTACGTGGGCGCTGAATGACGACGAATTGCGCAACGCGCTCGAAACCGGTGCATCGGTGACTCACGAGCACTGGTTTGCAGAGGAAGTCCTGGCCCGGAATGATCTCGATTTGGCTAAACTTCTTTTGGAAAAAGATCCTGATGTCGTGCATCGTTTGCACGGAGGTACGCTTCGGCTGGGTAGCCCGGATGTCGCGATCACTGAGAGTGCCGTGTTAAGACTTCTGCTCGAAGCCGGGTTCGATCCGAATCGGCCAGGGTGGCTCGGAAAGACCGCGCTGCACCACTACGCCGGGCGCGGTGAGACGGGCAATGCTTTGCTGGTCATCGAATTCGGAGCCGATATAGACGCAGTCGATGACGAGTTTCACGGAACGCCGCTCGCCTGGGCTGCCGCCAAAGGACATGCGGACACGGTGAGAATGCTGTTAGAGCACGGGGCCAATCCCAACCTGCCCGTCGGTTTACATCAGGCAACGCCGCATGCACGAGCCTCGGCAGCAGGACACAACGGCGTGGTGCAAATGTTGGATGCGATCGGCGGGCCCTTGTAGATCCGGCTGCGCACCGCTTCGATCGTCGCTAGGACGGATTGCCACAATTAACGACGATGTCCGTGTATTTTCACTTACGTACACTAACATCAGCCCCCGTATCTGTTAGTGTTACGCATGACCGGAAAGAGGGTACGACCAACGTGACTGAGCTGCACCGACTCCAGGCTGCGCTCGCCGATGATTACACGGTCGAACGTGAAATCGGTGCCGGTGGCATGGCCACCGTCTACCTCGCGGAAGACCTGAAGCATGGTCGCCGAGTTGCCGTGAAGGTGTTACGCCCGGAAGTTTTGGCAGGGCTCGGCCGCGAGCGCTTCTTAAGGGAAATCGCAATCACCGCCCAATTGACCCACCCTAACATTTTGCCCCTTCACGACTCTGGTGACATCGACGGACTCCTGTTTTACGTCATGCCGTTCGTCGATGGTGAAACACTGCGGCACCGCCTCAACCGTGAGAGACAACTTCCAATCGACGACGCGGTTCGCCTGACGTCCGAAATCGCCGACGCGTTGGCGTCTGCACACCGCCGAGGAGTAATCCATCGTGACATAAAACCGGAGAACATCCTACTTGAAGAAGGTCACGCCGTCGTTGCCGATTTTGGCATCGCGCGAGCGATGAACGCGGCGGGAGGCGACAAACTGACCCAGACTGGCCTGGCAATCGGAACACCGTCATACATGAGTCCCGAACAGTTAAGCGGTGACTCAGACATCAACGAAGCAAGTGACATCTACAGCCTCGGCTGTGTCGCATATGAAATGCTCGCAGGCTCACCCCCGTTCGCGGGCGCCACATTGCAATCGCTGCTCGCGCAAAAGTCGACCAATCTCAATACCGAGCTTCGGGCCGCGAGGAACGACATCTCCGATACCATCAGGCAAGCGGTTGCGAAATCGCTCGCCATGAATCCCTCCGATCGTTTCCAATCTGCGACTGAATTCGCGGCCGCACTCACACCGGCGGCAACTGGACCTGAATCGCGGCTTCCGTTATTGGCCGTTGGAGCGGCGGCTGGTATCGTCGCAGTAACGGCCCTCGGGTTCATGGGATTGATACCGGGCATCGTGCGACCGGCAGCCGCTAACTTTTTCCGCGAGAGCGATCAAATCGTCGTCGCCGAATTTGACAACGACACCGATCAACCGGCGCTTGGACTCGCAATCCGCGAGGCGGTCGCCACCGATCTCGAACAGTCGGAATATGTGAACGTCGTCGAGCAAACGGCGGTAAACAACGTGCTACGGCGAATGCGCCGACCCGATTCGACGCGTCTTGATTTGGAAACAGCCCTCGAGGTCGCGCAGCGAGAGGGGTTCCCCGCGATCATAACTGGGAGCGTCATTGCAGTTGGCACGGGTTATCAGTTGAGTGTTCAGATTGTCGAAGCGAGTACTGGCGAAGTGGCAGTGCGTCTTCGCAAAACTGCGGCAGGCGATGGCGATGTGTTAAACGCGGTTGAGCAATTAACCCATCTAACCCGCCGACACCTCGGCGAGTCGCTCAGTGCCGTACGTCGAAGCCAACCGTTGCCTTCGGTAACTACGTCTTCTCTCGAGGCTCTACAAATGATGGCGCGTGGTTCGGACCATGCGCGGCGTGGGTTGAGCCACGAGGCAATTCCCTTCGGCATTCAAGCGGTGGAATTGGATTCCGCTTTCGCGTACGCGCATCGTGCCCTCAGCATATGGTACTTTAATCAGGGTAATCCCATCAAGGCACAGACCCACATCAATCTTGCGCATCGGTTCAACGATCG
>JAZDDC010000541.1:0-3537 GCA_036679565.1 Gemmatimonadota bacterium | reverse complement strand
GATTGAAACAGGTCTGTCCGTTCGGCTCTCAATCTCCCGCCGGATCGAAACCCCATAGGCATCGTTCCCCAGCCGCGCCAACGCTAACATCACGAACAGCTCAAATTCAGCCAGGAATTTTCCCTTCGACATCTTACGTATCCCGCAGTGCGCGAACCGGATCGACCATCGATGCTCTTCGAGCCGGAAGAAAGCTCGCCGCAATGCTTAGCCCCACGACCGTAAGCGCCGCCGCCGCATACAGGGTGATGTCGTGCGGATTGACGCCGAATAGCAACGGTTCAATGGACGTTGACAATAGATAGGCACCCCCCATTCCGATCACTAAACCAAGCACCGTCAGCCCGAGGCTCTTACCAACGATTAACTTGAGGATATCCACTCGATCCGCTCCCACCGCCAACCTCACACCAATTTCAATTGTTCGGCCGCTCACGAAATACGCGATCACACCGTAAATGCCGATACCGGCCAGGCATAACGCAAAGACAGCAAAAGCTCCAACCAAGACCATCTGGAAACGCAGTGGGGCTCGCCAACGCGCCACAACGTCATCGAGGCGAGCTACCTCGTTCAACGGTAGTCGCGAATCGATGACCTGCATGCGCGCGTCAAGTGCACGGCCAACGGATCCTTTGTCCACACCTCGTTTCGTCCGAGCGACAACGGAAAAAAACGACCACGGATCCTGAGCAAACGGAACGTACACTTCGTCTGTTGGCACGGCGGTGGGATCTGCATGCCGGATATCTCCAATCACACCGACGACCTCACGCGACGTCGGCCCATCTTGGGAAATAACCGTAATGCGCTTACCCACAGGGTTTTGATCACCCCACGCCCGACGAGCGAGTGTTTCGTTGACAACCACGGTGGGGACCGACTCCGCACGGTCGTCGAACGACCCACCAAAAATGAACGGTATACTCAACGCCGAGAAGTACGCTGCACTCACCGCATGGTATTGCGCGGACGACTGCGCCGGTTGGGTGTCTGTCGCGCCTTCGATCCGATAGCCGAAATCCATACTGGAACCGCTCATGGGCAGGTTCGTACCAACGGCTGCAATACTAACGGTCGCATCTTGCTCCAATGCGTTGCGCAACCGCCGGGCATACGCAGCCTTGCTATCGGAAGTGGCGTAACGCGCAGACGGCAAGCCGACAAATCCTACATATACATCTTTTGATACGAATCCTGGATCAACGGCACGCAGTCGCACGAAACTTTGCGTGAGCAGTGCGGCGCCAATAACGAGGACGATACAGGCAGCGATCTCCCCAACGAGGAGAGAGTTCCTCACAAATACGACGGATCGGTTTTCAGAGAGCAAAGTCGAGGCACGTACGAACGTACCAGAGGACAGTTTGAGGGTAACCAGCATTGCGGCCAAACTCAGTATCAGCGCAACGGCCACGGATGACCCGATGACCACAAGGATCGTAACACCGTTGAAACCGATGGCCGCAACGTCAGGCAACGACGTGGGCGCCAAGGAAACGAGCACATCGATGGTCCACGCTGAGAGAAGTGCGCCTGTTGCGGCACCGATCGCCGCAACCAGGCCATGCTCGACGAGAGTCTGGCGGAAGAGCCGCATTGACGTGGCACCCAGGGCGGACTTCAAAGCCACCTGCTGCCATTGTCGTGTTGCACGAGCCATCACAAGCGTCGCAAGGTTCGCGATGACAACCAGTACAACAAAACCAACTGCCACCGCCAGCATTGTGATGGGCAAAGCGACATCATCGGTGATATCGTCGCGTAACGATGTAACCGAAATACCCCAGCCCGCGTTGTTCGGGTGAATCGCCAATTCCTCGCTCAATCGGCGGAATCGCTCTTGGGTCTGTTTGATATCGACGCCGGACATCATTCGACCAACGACATCGAGATAACGCGCACCCCGCATGCTTTCATCGCGCTGCGCGGTCCCCAACGTCAGCGGTAGCCACACATCGACAGGCGTCAGGTACCGGAATCGATCGGGTAAGACTCCAACAACCCGGTGAATAACATCATTCAAAACAATGTCCGCAGTGACAGTTTGGATTTCGGAGTCACCGAATTGGCGTGTCCAAAACGCTTGGCTCACTACCGCCACCGCGTTAGCACCGTCCAGTTCATCCGATCGCGAAAAGGCCCGGCCCTGTAGTGGTTGAACACGTAACAGCGGAAAAAACCCAGCAGATACATACATGGAAGGCACCTGGACGGCGCGGTCCTCAGCGTACAAGATCACACCCGCTTGCGAAATCGCCGCGAGTTCGGCAAAGCTGCCGGTTTGATCCCTCCAGTCCAGGAAATTCGGCGGAGACACCCGAGATAGTTCACCACCTCGTTCGACATCCGCCTCACGAACAAGAACAAGTTCGTTCGCTGCTTCAAATGGCAGTTGCTCGACTAGGACAGAGTGTACCACACTCAAGACGGCCGCCAGCGACCCGATCCCAAACGTCAAAGTGAGAATAACGACTATCGAATAGGTCGGGGTTCGCAACAAACCTCGCAACGCATAGCGCACATCTTGGCTGAGTCCAACGAACCAATTAACACGTAGTTGTGGAGACGGTGTCGCGGTCCCGCGAGTAATTCTCCGCGTCAGACTCGGCCCCACCGACCGAAGCACTTGAGACCAGTACCAACGGTGGGCGCCTCGCCAGCCACGCGAGCTGCTTATGCTCTCATATTCCTCATCGAGATCTGCCAAGAGGAACGGTTTCTCGTCCCCGCGGACAGCGAGTCCAATGAGATATCGCGCGATTGGTGGGGGTCTGTGCATGGCCGACTCGGCGTGTGGGTTTATGGATGTTATACAAACAGATAGATATAATCAACCCGCCCCGACCGCCACCGCGCTAGCGGTGACGCTATTGATATGATATCATCAACATATTAAAGAAAACAGGAAGCGAGGTAAAATGTTACGCGAGATTGATCGTCCCGCCGCATCGGGATACGCTACCCTGGTTGTTCTTCCAATCCTGACAATTGCCGTCGGGGTCGGGTTGGTGAATGCCATACAGCGTGAATCTGCTCCATTGATCGTGGCAATGGTGGTCTTGACCATCATCCTCGCGATAGCGTACGGCGGCTTTTTCATGGTGAATCCAAACGAAACGCGTGTCCTTCAGCTCTTTGGCGCTTACGCCGGTTCGGTAAAAAAACCAGGCCTACGCTACGCGAATCCATTTCTTACGAAGCGCCGGGTGTCGCTGCGTGTACGAAACTTTGAGACCGAAAAGCTCAAGGTGAACGATGAAAACGGAAACCCCATTGAGATCGCATCCGTGGTCGTGTGGCGTGTCGTCGATTCCGCCGAGGCGCTGTTTGAGGTCGATGATTT
Organism: Gemmatimonadota bacterium; assembly: GCA_036679565.1. Taxonomy (GTDB): domain Bacteria; phylum Gemmatimonadota; class Gemmatimonadetes; order Gemmatimonadales; family GWC2-71-9; genus JAZDDC01. Next base: position 191 of record JAZDDC010000541.1, on the reverse strand, counting down.
CGAAGGGTACGTTCGCGTGCAGAGCGAAGCCGCACTTCGTGGACTGGCTACGCAGTATCCGTACGACGCCCATGGGGACGAGAAGGAAGCACTGAGCAGCAATTTGGGGGAAGTCGCAAAGCGGTTACAGGAACAGATCCAGGCTCGCCTCGACAAAGCCGGTGTGCAAGTTATGGAAGCGCGTATCAGTC
>JAZDDC010000540.1:0-2105 GCA_036679565.1 Gemmatimonadota bacterium | reverse complement strand
GGTGAAGAAGAATTTCATGGGGCCCGGTGTCGATGTGCCGGCACCGGACTACGGTACCGGTGAGCGAGAGATGGCGTGGATGTGTGACACGTACATGTCGCTGACATCGGGGGACTTAAATTCTTTCGCGTGTGTGACGGGTAAGCCCATTTCCCAGGGTGGCATTCGCGGACGGACGGAGGCCACGGGTCGTGGTGTTTTTTTTGGGATACGTGAAGCCTGTCGGGTGACGGAGGACATGCGTGCGTTGCGTCTCACGACGGGACTGGATGGCAAACGCATCGTGGTTCAAGGTCTTGGTAACGTTGGTTATCATGCGGCAAAATTCCTCGAGGAAGATGGTGCTTTGATCACGGGACTCGCCGAATACGAGGGCGCCATCTACAGTGAGAAGGGTCTCTCCGTTGATAAGGTGATGGCGCATAGGAAAGAGACCGGTTCGATTCTTGGTTTTCCCGGTGCGCAGGATCTTCCGAAGAGCACCGACGTGTTGGAACTCGATTGCGATATTCTCATACCGGCGGCGTTAGAGAAACAAATTACCGCCCAAAACGCCGGCAATGTGAAAGCGAAGATTGTGGCGGAGGCCGCCAATGGTCCGGTGACCAACGAGGCAGACGAAATTTTGGGCGAAGCCAAGGTCATGGTGTTGCCGGGCAGTTATTTGAACGCCGGTGGCGTCACGGTTTCCTATTTTGAATGGGTCAAGAATCTATCGCACCTGAGATTTGGTCGTATGCAAAAACGTGCTGAGGAGCGCGCGTATCGGCGATTGGTCCAAGCGTTTGAAGGCATGTCCGGATTCACCTTGGAAGAGGACCGCATGGCGGACGTGACCCGTGGATCTGGCGAAGAGGATCTTGTGAACTCTGGTCTCGAAGAGACAATGGTTGGAGCGTTTCACCAAATTCACGATACCAAACACCGGTACGGTACGAGGGCAAGTCTACGAATGGCCGCCATGATTACCGCGATCGATAAAATCGCCACAAGCTATAACGCCGCAGGAATTTTTCCATGACGAACGTCGAACATCGAACGCGGCCCGTCCCGCCCATACCGCCCATACCGCCCATACCGCCCTACCGCCCTACCGCCATACCGCCATGAAATATGACGTCGCGGTGATTGGTGCTGGCGTTTTGGGTGGCTGGACGGCGTTGAATCTTGTCCGTATGGGAAAACGGGTTGTGCTCATTGACTCCTGGGGAGCAGGGAACTCCCGCTCCAGCTCCGGTGGTGAGACACGAGTCATTCGCTGCATGTACGGCGAGGATTCGATCTACATCGACTTTGTCCTGCGTGCGTTCGAGATGTGGCGTGCGTTCGAACGCGAACAGAACCTGTCGTTGTTACAGAAAACAGGAGCGCTTTGGATGTGCTCCACGTCGGATGAATATGTCGCAGCCAGTATTCCCCATCTTGAACAAAACGGTCTTGCGGTAGAAGCGTTGTCCACCGGTCAGGCTGCCGCACGTTACCCCCAGGTAGATTTCGATGGTGTGCGGTCGGTGTATCTGGAACATGAAGCCGGTTATCTTCGCGCGCGATCTTCGTGTCGTGCGGTTGTGGAGGCCTTCGAAATGGAAGGCGGAACCGTCCTAACGTCGGATGTACAAGCGCCATTCCTTTTACATGGCCACGTTGACCGTGTGGATTTGACGGACAACACGCTGGTGGCGGAACAGTTCGTGTTCTGTTGCGGCGCCTGGCTACCAAAACTATTTCCAGATCTGTTGGGTCAGTCGATTACGGTAACCAAGCAGGATGTTTTTTACTTTGGAGTACCTGCTGGAGAGGAGAGGTTTGCCGCGAGTCGTCTTCCGGTGTGGGTCGATCTGGATGAAAGAATCATGTATGGCGTGCCGGATGTAGGCGGTCGGGGGTTTAAGGCGGGGGACGATACACGTGGTGACCAATTTGACCCGAGCACGGACCAGCGTGTGCCGACTCCCGGAAACCTCACACGGACGAGGAACTATCTGGCTCGTCGTTTCCCCGCGCTCCGTGGTGCGCCCCTGCTGGAATCACGAGTATGCCAATATGCCAACAGTCCCGACGGCCATCTTGTGATCGACCGTGTACCGGGTGCCGACAATGTGTGG
>JAZDDC010000054.1:0-2995 GCA_036679565.1 Gemmatimonadota bacterium | reverse complement strand
CTCTCTGCCCCAGGTCTTGATGGACAGTTGCCACATCCCGGCGATCAGGATCCGCGCGTTGTTGGGATCCATGGCCAAGTCCGATGCACCGGTGTTCTCGTCTACCGCCAACACATGTTCCCACGTTTCTCCGCCATCCACGGTACGGAAGACACCACGCTCGTCGTGCGGTGCGTAGGCGTGGCCAAGCACGGCGGCGTAAACGATGTCCGGGTTCGTGGGATGAATAATGACGCGACCAATGCGACCCGAATTGGGAAGGCCCCGGTGTTGCCATGTGTTGCCACCGTCCGTGGAACGATAGATGCCCGTACCGATCGACACGTTGGAACGGATGAAGGACTCTCCCGTCCCGGCCCAAACCACATTGTGGTCAGACGGTGCCACGGCTAACGCACCGATTGAATGATCGGGTTGGTCGTCGAAAATTGGTCGCCACTGAAGCCCGCCGTCTGTCGTTTTCCAAATACCGCCGGACGCTGCCCCGCCATAGTAAGTCATGGGGTCGCCTGGTACGCCGACGACGGTTGACACGCGGTTACCTACCGGACCGATGTGCCGGGCGGGCAGGGCGGAGTAGTGCGATGGTTCGATCTCTTGGGCCAGGCCGACAGAGGGTGTAACGAGGGCGACCATTGTAGCGAGAAATGACAAACGACGGTTGCGGACCATCCGGAAAACCTCTGAAGGGGGTGGTTGGGACACGCCAATAATCCGCGACTGTTGGCGGGGTCGCAAGGGCCTCGGAAATCTTGAGTCGGCGTGGTGTTGCGCATATCCCAGATGTTTCTTAACTTTTGTTTATAAACATTGTTTAGGAAATGGCCATGGCCAAAGGGAATTATCTCGGCGAATTCGAACTCGTCGTTTTACTCGGACTCGCGCGTATTGCCGACGAAGCATACGGAATGACGATCTTCGAGGAGATCAAAGGCGTCACCGGGAGGGATCTGACTGTTCCCGCCGTGTACGTCACCTTGAACCGCTTGGAAAAGAAGGGGTTGGTGTCATCCCGTACTGGGGAATCAAGTGCGGAGCGGGGTGGCCGCGCCAAAAAGTTTTACCGAATCACCGTCAACGGCCACGAATCTCTTGAAGTGTCGCAGGAGATGCTTCGGCGTTTGTGGCAGGGCGTTCGATTGGGTGAGGCTACGTCTAAGTCGTGACGGAACAACAACGGTTCGTGTCGCGACCGCCAAAAGTTGCGGAGTGGTTGTTGAGTCTTTTGCTCCCCAACGGTGTGCGGGATGCGGCACTTGGTGATTTGGAAGAGGCGCACGCCGCCTTGGCGCGAAGCATCGGAAAGTCGGCGGCGGACAATTGGTACTGGTCTCAGGTGTTGCGGTCGCTGAATCCAAAAGCCCTTTGGCCGAGTCTGCGGAGTCCTTCTGTGAAGACAAACCAACTCTCAAGCGGCCAACGTGGGCCGGGAGACATCATGCATAGCATCTTGCAAGACATTCGTTACGGTCTACGCTCAGCCACAAAACACATCGGGTTCACGGCGGTGGTGATGCTCACACTGGGACTCGGTGTCGGTGCCAACACGGCCATCTTCAGTGTCGTGGACGGTATCCTTTTGCGGCGGCTTCCGTATCCGGAACCGGAGAAACTGGTGACGGTGTGGGCCGACTACACCAGGCGGGACGGTCCGCTACGTGAATGGCTCTCGTATCCAAATTTCCACGACCTTCGCCTGCAAGACGAAATATTCGAGGAGGTAAGCGCCTGGTCAGGATTTAATCCCACCCTCACGGGGATGGGCGCCGCCACGGTGGTCACGGGAGCATTCGTCAGCCAAGGGATGTTTTCTAAGGTGTTGTCGATCCCACCGATGATCGGAAGGAGCTTTGTCCCGGCTGATGACGTGCCCGACGCGCCTAACACCATTTTGGTGAGCTACGGTTTCTGGGCGCGCGAGTTCGGTTCCGATCCCGAAGTCGTCGGACGCTCGCTATCACTGAACGGCGTCGAGTACACGGTCATTGGTGTTATGCCGCGGGGGTTCCGTCCCCCGTTCGTGCCCAATGCTGATCTTTGGGGAACGTTTCAGCTTGACCCAGTGGCGCAGCAAGAGCGCAGGGGAGACGCAAGTTTCCGGGTGTTTGCGCGTTTGCGTCGAGGCGTCCCGTTCGAAACCGCAATGGCCGGCACTACGGCTTTGGGTGCGCGATTGGAGCAACAGTACCCGGAAGCGAATACGGGTGTTGGCTACGCGCTCTTTCCCCTTCGCGCGGATCTCACCCGTTCGACCCAGGCCCCGCTGTGGGTGTTGCTCGGCGCCGTTGGGTTTGTGCTACTCATCGCATGTGTCAATGTCGCCAGTCTTCTATTAGCTCGCATGAACGCTCGACAGGAGGAATTGGCGTTGCGTGCCGCGTTAGGGGCAGGTCGGCAACGCATCGTCCGGCAACTGCTGACAGAAAATGCCGTGTTCGCCTTTGGTGGAGGCGTGCTCGGCATTGCCCTCGCCGTTTTTGGGACGCGACTGTTGGTGAGCATGGCACCGAGTGGTACGCCGCGAATCGAAGACGTCGCGGTTGATATACGCGTTTTGTTGTTTGCCGGAGGTATTTCGGCGATCTCTACGTTCGTGTTTGGGTTGCTCCCGGCGCTACGCGGCGGTCGGACTGATTTGGTCGATGCGCTCAGGGTGGGTGGCCGGGGAGGGGATGCCTCGAAACAAAGCCGGCTGATCGGGAACGTACTCGTGGTTAGTCAGGTTGCGCTCGCGTTGATCCTTTTGGTAGGGTCCGGCCTGATGATCCGAAGCATGCGGGCGCTCAACGCGGTCGATCTCGGATTCGAGCCACAAGGTTTGTTGACGATTACGCTCAACCTTCCGCAAGCCCGATACCCGGATCGGGCGGCGTCATACGCTTTTTATAGTGACCTGGAAACGCGTTTGGTTGCACTTCCCGGTGTGGGTGCTGTTGGCTCGACCAATACGGTGCCGCTGGCGGGGCGTGACGGAGACGTCACGTTTCTTATAGAA
>JAZDDC010000539.1:0-10819 GCA_036679565.1 Gemmatimonadota bacterium | reverse complement strand
GTGACCGGGGTTACGGGTGGCGGGTTGACATGGAACGAACTGATCGAGCAATGTGCCGGTGAGAACAAGGTTGGGATCCGTCTATTCATCGCGCAGGGATCACCTAGCGGTTCGTTCCAAGCAGTCGTCAACGTGGCAAAAAAAGAAGAAACCACCGGCGTGCTGGCAAGATATTCCGCTGTCACAACAGTCGAAGGCGTTGCCGCACGCAACAATGCAGGTGGCAGCTGTTCCGGCGGCAACAAGACCAAAACCGCAATCCTTTCGCTCACTTCGACCGTGGGGGGCTCCATGCACATTCCCGCCGTGGCGCTGGACGATGACGAGATGGACTCCGTCTCGTCAGGTTACTCCACCGTTGGAACCGGCGGCGGTGACGACGATGACGATCGCCAGCTACTCGTGTATCAGCGTTTGTTCGCTACCGGCACAACGGACGTATTCAACGGGAATCTCGACGAGTCCGAACAATGGGCAACAGCCGGGATCGTGCTGCGTCAGTAGCCAGTCACCTCAGAGTCGCCTCTGGACCTCTGCGCTAGCGAGTGACAGTGGATTGTCCGCGGGATTCGCGAGACTGCTCGTGCCAGCGAACGAACCGAGAAATTCCTTCTTCAATGGTTACACGTGGGTCGTACCCCAGAACACGACGTGATTTTGTGATGTCGGCACAGGTTCGCCGGACATCCCCCGGCATTGGCGGCAACTGTTGGATTTGCGGCTCCACACCCAACGCCTCGCCGATAAGCTGAATCAACCGATCAAGCCGAACCGTTTGAGACTCTCCGAGGTTGAATATCTCAAACGCGGGTTTGGAATCCTCTGTCCACTTCACCGCCCCCCCAACTCCATGGACGATGTCTTCCACCCATGTGAAATCACGCTCGGCGGATCCGTCCCCGTATTGCGGCACAGGTTGGCCCCTCTGGATCAGCTGCGTGAATTTTTGGATCGCCAGGTCCGGACGTTGCCTCGGGCCATACACGGTAAAAAAACGCAACGCTGCCACTCTAAAGCCGTGCAGGTGGGCATATACCGAGCATTCCAACTCCGCAGCTCTCTTCGAAGCCGCGTATGGTGAAATCGGTTCGATACTCGGGACGTCCTCGCTGAAGGGGACCGGTGTGTTGTCACCATACACAGAGGACGACGAACCAAAGATAAATCGCCGCACACCTGCTTTCCGACATGCTTCCAAAAGCGACACCGTGCCGCCGGTATTGATGGAAAAGTACAACACCGGTTTTTCGATGCTGGGACGCACGCCGGCACGAGCGGCGAGATGAACGACGGCCCTGACATCGGCGAGCAAACCAGCTAACGAGTCGGCCTCTCGAATATCCGTTTCAACGAATGTGAACGACTCGTATGTGCGCAACTCGGCCAATGCGGCGTCCTTGATCGAGCGGTCGTAAAACGGATCGAAATTATCGACTCCGATAACGTCATAACCCTCCGCGAGGAAACTCTGACATACGTGCGCACCGATAAAACCGGCGGCGCCGGTGATCAATATTCGTTCGCCCATCTTTCTTTCTTTTACGATAACATTCTGATGACGAGCCACGCTGGCGGGTCGCTGTGGCCCAAGATTATATTCCGTCGCGTACCCTTCCCAACCGAGACCGTGAACCGCGTCTCTCACCCCTCCCTTAACAGCAACGATTTTCCGCGAAAGGAACGAGCCGGTGCGTGTCCTGATCGTTACCACACCGCTTCCAACACCTACTCATCCGAATACAATGGCGCCATTGGCCCGCCAGATCAAATCCCTTCGGAAATTGGGCATCGTCATGGAGGTACTCGAAGTGCGGGGTGACGCCGGCTTCAAGTACTTGAAGTTGTGGCCAAAATTTCACGCGCTCGCTTCAGATGTAGATCTGATTCATGCGCACTTCGGCTACTGTGGTTGGCTCGCGCGACTACAGGCCAAGAAGCCGTTGGTTATCTCGTTCATGGGTAGCGATTTGTTGGGTGCCCTACGCCGAGACGGTAGCATCAAGCCCCTTAGTAAGGTCGTCGCGCGAATGAATCGTTTGTTCGCACGAACCGTTGATTCCGTAATCGTCAAATCTCAGGAGATGGCCGATATGGTCAAGCCCGTACATGCCCATGTGGTGCCAAACGGAGTGGACGTGGACGACTTTCGACCGATGGACCCGTTAAAAGCCAAAGCCGCTTTGGGATGGGACGTGGGAAAGCGATACATCTTGTTTCCCGGGAACCCACGGAATCCGCGTAAGGCTTTCCCGTTAGCGGAGGCCACGACTGCGATAGCATCCGAGCAATTGGGGGAAGCGCTCGAGTTGGTCGTTCTCGACCGCGTTGACGCTAAGCAAGTGCCGCTATACATGAACGCGTGTGAAGCAATGATTATGGCCTCCTACATCGAGGGGTCGCCCAACGTGGTCAAGGAAGCACTCGCGTGTAATTTGCCGACGGTGTCCGTGCCGGTCGGCGACGTCGCAGAGTTGTTGGCGGACGTCGATGGCTGCAAAGTCTGCCCTCGAGATGCGGATGCCCTTGGAACACAGCTCGCAGAATTTCTAAGAAGCGGGCAGCGCTGTGCTGGTCGAGCCGCACTGAAAAGAAAAAAATTGGATTTGGAAAGCGTTTCCTTGAGGATCAAAACCATCTACGAAGATGTTTTGGAACAACGCCGGTGACAATGGCTTACTGTGCGCGTTGGGTGTCTCATGGATAAAGCCGCAGCGTGCTCACCGCCGCGTCATCAAAGAAAATGGTTGCCGATCCTTCCACGACTCCACCGGCTATGTGATCGGTGTAGTTCCCAATCCCCCAGTGAATCGGCTCGGCTAACTTCGTGATAACGTCTTCGACGCTTAGGATACGTTGGCCATCCTGCCAAATCGTGATGGAGCCACGCGCATCGGATGACTGAACGTAGTGAGCTTCGATGTGAACCCATTGACCTACAGGAATCGCAACCGTTCTTGTCTGACCGTACGACCGAGGCAAATTGTGTTTCGAATAGAGGTAAAAGTACATCTCGTTTGTGGCATCATTGTGATCGATGTTTAGCACCCAAATCGGTTGGCTTTCACCGGTCTCGTCATCTGATTTGAACTGAAAGACGTTCCACCAGCCACCGTCGCCCGGATCCCAGGGGTCATACTTGTTTGGATTGTACCCGTTGGGAAAGTTCATCCACACACTGAAGTAGGTATCAAGCGGGAAGTACTCACCTCCGTTGTCCCACGCCGTGTTTGTCCAACGCATCAGACGTACCGCCCGGTCGCCGTTTCTGGATCGGATCGCGCGACTGATACCTGTCTCCACGGCATACCTTCCGGAGTGTGCAATCGCGTCCGTGACCCGCGCTATTACCTGGTCGCCGCCGGTGTTAAAAACACCGCCTCCCGCATGCTGAAAGTCATCGAAGTTCCAATCATACAAAGTGCCTTCCTCCACGTCACCCAACCACAACACGCTGGCCTTGGTCTCCTCGGAGAGGCCCGCAAACCACGATGCAGACTGTTGGTGTTCGAAGCCCGTCTGTGAATCGGCGGCGCGCGAAGACTCCACCTGGCAGGCCATCACCAGAGCGAGCAACAGAATCATAGACACGATCTTCACGAAGGTACTTCTATCCGGACGCCGTCGTCCTCTAAATGGGCATACCAGATTGCGGCGTCGGGCGCGGCGGGGCCATCGACGTGTAGGTCTTTGCCATCACCGACCAAGGTTGATGCGTGGCGACGGCCCCACCAATCGGCAATGTCGCGGGCGGGTTTTATCCAACCCCCCTGGGTCCCTGTCACTTCCTGAACCACGGCGTCGAAATCCCCTAACCGCGAAAAAGTCAGATTGTAATCGGGATGATACAGGAAGTTCGCCAACCCGTAACGATCCACCGTCCATGAAAATTTTGACAACATCGGTGTAACGACTTCGGTCCGAAGCAAGTTGATTAGGTGATGGTCCATTGGCATTGTGATTGGCAACTCCACCACGTTATCGGCCAGCAGATAGGGTAGTACGGTGCTCACTCCACCAAATTGCGGCTCGAGCACTGCTGTGTCCATGAAAGACGAATCGTAGCGAATGTTCAGGTCCGGTATCCAATCGGGATTCCGATGCAGCGCGGGCGAGCGAAACCCGACTGCACCCCATGATTTTAGATACTCATCGATCAACGGCACTCGTCGTAAGAATTCCCGCCGTGTCGAAAACAAGCGCCCATCGTGATTGAGGCCGTGCACACCAACTTCATGGTCCCGGGTGTTGAGTTCGTGGATTGTCTCCAACGGCACCGGATATCGCTCGGGAACGATGAACCACGTGGATCGTATCCCGCACCCTTCTTCGATAGCTGCCATTTTTTCGACCACTTCGAATCCGGCGCTCGTCTCCACGTCGTGTGTAAAGCAGGCCGCCCAGCGATAACCCCGGGGCCAGAAACCGATAAACGGCACCTGTCGCAGGCCCCGGTGGCGAAGCACTACGGCCAACGCACCGTGCAGCAAGCACCGTAAGGAGTCATCCTGCGGCCACTGCGGATACGTGACATTCTTGAGCCGCGACCGTGCGTTTGCTCGTTGCAGGGCGAGCTGGACCGCACGCGGCATCAGGGGTTTCAATGCGTAATACGATTTCCGCAGGAAATCGGTTCGTGTCGCGCCGGCGGTGTCTCGCCGCACATAGCGTTCGAACTGAACGTTGGTCACCGCGTTGTCCGGCGTGAATACCTCTCCGTTGTCGCTTAGCAGTGTTTGAAGGGATCCCGACACCGCACCAGGATGAATCCACACGGTGGTGCCTTGGAATTGAGCCTGGTGTGGCGGAAGGGGCGTCGCACCAGTCGTCGGCAAACCTTCCCGGTCAGGACCGTCAAGTTGGATGGCAGTTTTCCAGTAGTCTTGAAACCGTGACATCGCTTTTCTCAGGAGAGTTGGCTCGGTGGTACCCCACACGCTGACCCAAGGGGTAAGTCTTCGTGGAGCAAAAGGATTGCCGCGGACCAACGATTGCGAGTACTATCCCGCCAATGAGCCGCCGCACCCCCATCCGGATTCTGATGTTACTGGAGAATTGTCCCTATCCACAAGACGTCAGAGTCCCCCAAGAAGCCGAGGCCCTCGTCGAATCCCAATACCGGGTCGCTGTGATCTGCCCGAGGGGGAAGCAACAGCCTTGGTACGAACTCCTGAACGGCGTTCACGTATACCGTTTCCCGACCCCAGCCTCCGGCGGGGGTTTATTTGGCTATCTATGGGAATATGGATTCTCGACGGTGGCCATGTTCGTGTTGTCATTCGTTGTTCTGGTGCGCCATGGATTCGACGTGATACATGCCCACAATCCCCCGGATGTGCTCGTGTCTGTCGCGGCCTTCTACAAGATCTTCGGAAAGCGTTTCGTTTTCGACCATCATGACCTAAGTCCGGAACTTTACAACGCGCGTTTCGCAACAACCGGCCGTTCATCGGTCTACCGAACGCTCGTTTGGTTCGAGAAACTCACCTGCCGTCTTGCCGATCACGTGATTACAACGAACGCATCCTACAAAAAAGTCGAGATGGAAAGATGCTCGGTTCCGGAGAATAGAATCACCATCGTCAGAAATGGTCCCGATCTCAACGTGATGCGGCTCGTGGAGGTCGATCCTTCGCGACTCGATCCGGAACGGACCACGCTCTGCTACGTCGGGGAAATGGGGTTTCACGATGGCATCGACTATCTACTGCGAGCACTTGAACACCTCGTCAAGAAGATTGGCAGAAAAAACGTGATTTGCGTGTTGGTGGGCGATGGCGGCGCCCGGAAGGGTTTGGTGGCGCTGGCCGAACAGTTACATGTTACCGAATACGTCCAGTTCACCGGATGGGTCGAGCACGAGGACGTGCGAACGCACCTCAGCTCGACCGATATTTGCGTGGCCCCTGAGCCCTCCAACGAGTACAACGATCGGTGCACAGTCATCAAAATCACCGAATACATGGCACTTGCCAAACCTACGGTGGCCTTCGATCTACCCGAGCATCGCGTGACCGCGGGTGACGCGGCGATTTATGCGACACCAAACGACATAGTAAGCCTGGCCGAGAAGATCGAAGAACTCATCAATGACATCGACAGACGGGAAGCCATGGGAAAAGTGGCTACGCAGCGGATACGAGACGGTCTGTCGTGGGAGCACCAAAAGCGGCATCTCCTTTCGGCTTATGAAACCCTGACGTCAAATCCTCGGCGGCGCCTTTGGTCTCCGACCAAAACCCTCCGCTGAAGAAGATAAATCACGTCTCAGTCCATCGTGACCGGGTTGGGTTTGGCTCCTCCGATCCGGTAAGACACATGGTCCGTATGCGATTTCGGTCCACATCTGTTGACCTAGCGACAATGACCTTTCATACATTGGTACCAGTTTTTACAAGATCCGGGATCCGAAGCCCACACCCCATTGGCAAGGCACCCGGGCCGAGAAGTTCAAACTCCACGCAGAGTGTTGCGTCAATGCAACACTTGATGGAGTTTTTTGTCCGATCGAATCGGTGTTTCAGGTGGCCATCAAAGGAGATCCGTTCTTGGTAAGCATGTTGCTAAAATTGTTTGGCCAAACTAGTGCTCGGTCCGGACGTCTTGGGCGTTCAATGGCCGGACTCGGACTTGTGTTGCCGTTGTTGGCAGCCGGATGCGGGGGCGGCGGCGGCAACTTCATACCCGCAACGTCGCTGCCCACGCCCATTCAGGACTCATATCGGATTCAAGTTGCTGATGTGCTCGACATCTCGTTTTTCCGAACCCCCGAGCTTTCGCAACGAAGAACCGTAGGGCCTGACGGTGAGATAAGTCTGACACTGATCGGCACGGTGAGAGTGGCCGGGCGCAAAGTGGACGACCTCTCGGAGGACCTCAACGTCCTGTACGAGTCCGAGTTGAGCGATCCGCGGATCACCGTGAGTGTGACCGAATTTTCCGGCATGAATGTGTACGTAGCGGGAGAGGTGAACTCTCCGGGGCTGGTACCCTACCGAGGAGGACTGACGTTAGTTGGCGCGATAATGAACGCCGGAGGTTTTCAGGATACGGCACGGTTGGGGCAAGTCGTGGTGATAAGACGCAACAGCGAAGGTCAACCACAGGGAAGCAAGGTCGATGTGGGTAGAATATTGGGCCAAGCGGAATTCGGCGACGACATTGCACTGGTGCCGTCCGACATCATCTTCATACCACGTTCGATCGTGGCCAATATAAATCTCTTTGTCGAGCAATACTTCCGCAACAACCTTCCAATTCCCTTGTTTCTGGGCTTCGACGTCGGCCCTGTCCGTACACGATGACAAACTCAGCTTGGATACCTTTAACCCCGGTAGTACCGTCGTCACTGCCAGATACCGCGCGCCGGAGGGATCGGTATGCGTGACGGCGACCTGACTCCACCAGAGCGAACAGGACGTGAGATCGTGCGTTCTCCTGGTTACAACGACAACGTACCGTCGTTAGTCCCGGGAGGGCCGCGCCACCGATTCGACGACCCGGGAGTCTTTTCAGCACGCGACTTCATGACCATCCTGTTCAAGCGATGGAAAGTCATGGCCGTTTTCTTTGCGGTCGTTGTCGGCACGGTCTCGCTTCGGACATTGCTACAATCGCCTACGTACGACGTGACGGCGGCCATCTTGGTTAAGAAGCCTGGTGCCGATGTGTCGATGGCGGTGGCTTCATCGAGACCGGTCGATTTTAGAGTGACACAGGAAGATTTGAAGTCAGAGATCGAAATCCTCAAGAACAGAGAATTGATAGAGCGTGTGGTGCGCGATCTGGGGGCTCCGGTGTCCAAGCCGCCCAGTCTGATGTCTCGAGCAAAGACCATCGTCAAGAGAATGCTCGGACGCCCCCGGTTGTCCCGACTGGACCGCCGCGTCTTGAGTATCTCACAAGATCTGGATTTTTGGGCCGTCGAGGGCACACACGTCATCGAGTTTAGCTTCACGACTGGAGACCCGGTGTGGGGTAAGCGTATGCTCGACGCGTTGATTCGTCATTACCTGGAGTACCGCATCCAAGTCCACCAGGCACCACAGGTCCTAACGTTCTTTGACGAACAGACCAACATCGCATTGGACCGGCTCACCATGGCGGAAGATGCGTTAGAAGACTACATCGACCAGACGGGGGTTTCCGGTGCGCTCTCAGAACAGTTGTTGATGGCACTGCAACGCCTCGATCAACTCGAAGCGTCGTTTGCCGATGCACGTGTTTCGTTTGAGCAGCAGCGAGAACGTGTCAATTCACTCAAGGCGCGGTTGGCATCGGAGCCAACTCGGCTACCGAGTTCGAGTCGTTTAAACCGGAATGCCGCGGCGGACGAACTGAGTCGCGCGTTGGTAGACCTGCGGCTGCGCCGCGATGACCTGCTCACGCGAGGTTTTAGTCGCACAAACGTACGCGTTCGCGACATACTGGCGCAGATTGATCTGGCGGAAGAACAGTTGGCCGAAGCCGAACAGGACGGGTTAAACCTGACGGAGATCAACGAAGTCCACCGAGACCTTCGGGTGGAACTACTGAGGAGCGAAGCTGAGCTGCAAGGCCTGGTGGCACGGTACACCGCGCTGCAAGACGAAGTAGCCGACGCGCGGAACAGGATAACAGACCTCAATGGTCAATCCCTGCCGATGGCCCGCCTGGACCGGGAAGCCGCTTCCGCGGAGGAATCGTACCTTCTGTATAGACGCAAATTCGAGGAGACCCGAATCTCGCAGGCGATGGAGCAGCAACAAGCCGTCAACGTAAGTGTCGCACGCGCACCGAGACGACCCGTTTTACCGGCCGGGCCCTCGAAAGCGATGGTATTGCTACTGGCCATGGTGCTCGGTTCGGCAGGCGCCCTCGCGTTAGCCTTCGGCATGGAATATCTAGATCACTCCTTCACAACGGCGGACGACCTGGAACAGCAACTTGATGTGGCCGTTCTCGCCTCGGTTGCCGAGTGGGAGCCACACGTTGGCGCGCTCCCGGCTGCATCAAGTGGAGCTGGTTAATTGACCATGTGGTTAGAGAAACCATGGAGAATCCTGCGAGGCGTACGAACGGCTGGGAATGGTGCCGAAGCACCTAACACGGACCACGACGGTACTGTACCCGAACCCGGATCCGATGAAGACTCGGTGCTGGCGCGTATCCGCGGCGCCGGCCGCGGTGCCGTACACGAAGCAATCGTTCGAGAACTACATAACGTACCGCACACCGGAAGGGCCCGGATGGTTCTCATCGCCAACTCCGTACACGGTGAGGGTGCCAGTTCCGTGGCGCAACAGACCGCCGCCGCCTTGATCGAACGCACGAATGGGCGTGTCCTGTTGGTGGACGCCAACCTCCGGTCGCCCAGCCAACACAACTCTTTAGGTGCGGAACTCAGCCCGGGGTTGTACGACGTCGCCCTTGGATCACCGCCCAACAACGCTGTCCTGTGCAATGAATTGGGAGACCGCTTCGCACTGCTGACGGCCGGGCACGCAACACAGGATCCCGCGCGTTTGCTGAGTGGTGCGCTTCTCAGCGAAGCATTTGTTCAGTTGAGAGACTGGTTTGACTGGATCGTGTTGGACGGCCCACCGGTCACTATCTACGCAGAGGCTGTCACACTCGGGCGTCTTGCCGACGCCACCATCCTCGTGGTGCGTGCCGAGAGTACCCGGCGAGAAGTTGTACAACACGCCAAGAAGATTCTTGTTCAGTCGGGTAGTAATCTCCTCGGCGCAATTTTGAATCGGCGCCGGCACCACATACCTGATGTCATCTATCGACACCTATGATCTACAAAATGGGAGAGGGGTAGAACGTGGGACAGACGGCACGCTCCCACGGCCAAGAAACCGTATCCGCTACGGATGTTGTCGGCACGCCAACCCGGTTGTTGGGTGACTTCGGTCACTATGCACGGGCATTCAGTGCCGCCAGATTTTCAGCATCCGGTAAAGGGCGGTTAAGTAATCGTACGCGCAACACCAACGCCCCCTGGACCATCGTCACTGTGCGTCCGCGCCAGTTGCAACACGGGACTCCAGCCCAAGTGACCGGCCGAGAAACGTGGCCGCGAGTATTCGGTGCCGTCACCAACTCCTTCCGTCAAGGCGACGTTAGGTTGAGCGATGGACATTCCGCCTTGGTCGGGTTGTACGACTGCGACGAGAGTACCGGCATGGCGTTGGCGGAACGACTGTCAAAGAACTTGACAGGTCTGCCGGACGACGCCCATGTGACACTTCAATCCGATGAGTTCGTGACCATCGATGTTGCAACTTTTTCCCGAGCAGCCATCGACAAGTGGACGTATCGGACAAACAAAGTTCGCGGTGACACACAGAGTGTCTTCACCTTCGATTCAACTCTACCGCCTGATGCCAGTGCGGACGCTCACGCGAGTTTGGGAGTTACCAAGCGCGCGATCGACGTAATCGTCGCATCAGTCAGCATTCTCTTGTCGTTACCATTGCTTACATTCATTGCTGCCGGCATCAAGTTGAGTTCAGCAGGTCCCGTGTTATTCAGGCAATCTCGCATGGGACTCGGCGGACAGGAGTTCACCATATTCAAGTTCCGCACAATGAACGTGAATTCAGATGAGCGTGTTCATCGATCGTATATGAAGCGGTTCATCGGGCATGACAGGTCAATAGATGATTCGGATGGGTCGGACGAGTCCCCACCGTTCAAACTTCATCGCGACGGTCGGATTCTTGCGTTCGGACACTGGTTACGTCGCTGGAGTTTGGATGAATTGCCACAACTCCTGAATGTGCTCAGGGGGGACATGAGTATTGTGGGACCTAGACCTTCCGTATACTACGAACGC
>JAZDDC010000538.1:0-2206 GCA_036679565.1 Gemmatimonadota bacterium | reverse complement strand
CCAACCGTTCTCTGAGCTCCTGGCCGAAATTCTACCACGTTTGACGTATTCCTTATATACGGCGGGTGCATACAAAAAAAGGAGAACCGGCGACTGTCAAACGAGTTCGGTACCAGTCATGGTCCGGCCGGCTTAAAAGACCTATTGCGATCGTTAGGGTCTAAACAGTTGTTTGACAGAAACACACGAAGCGCACTCGTTAACGGCGTTTACATTGAGAATGTCACATGAGTGTAGCGGAAAAGCTTGAGAAACAGGGGCCGCGAAGACGATCGACTCTCCCATGCGCGTTGACGTATACTTTTCCCATGGTTTTTTGAAGGTTTCCCGCGGGTTGGCCGGCTCTCGAATCCGGACCAACCCCTTCTTCCGCGCTGCGCGCAACTCGCCGAACGCGTGTGGGATTTCTTCGCCGCTCGTGATGAGGACGCGTGTCATGGATCCTCCGCGGATATCCTCGCAGTTTCGCACGTGTGGATTAGCACAGGATTTCCCGCTTAAGATCGACTCCGCCGAGCGGCTCCAAGATCGAGCATCGCCAACAGACTATTTGCCTTGTTGAGAAGCTCTCTACGGTGTGCCAGCCCATTGAGGCCACCGTTAATCGCCTTGGTCATTTTCTTGACGTCATCTTGGTCTGCGATCTTGTTCAGCTTGTGCGTATCCCAGTAGAAAACGGCGGAATGTACAGCGTATTCGCTGGCTACGCGGTCAGGATCGTCCATTATCTTGTTATCACCCATCCATTTCGCGAACGCGGTGTAGTTATTTTTCCCGGTGAGTTGGATCAGTCCACGACCGCGATACTTCCATCCATCTCCGCTGGACTCGGACCCATTCCCCATGCGATTCGCATAGACTTTATTCGCGATTTTCTCGGGTTTGCGGGCATAGGCATTCGCCTGCTTGGCTGTTTTGAAATATTTGCCGAACACCGCACGCAAGGCCTTTGAAGAGTAGTTAAGATTTTCCATGTCGTAACGCATGCCACCTGACTCATGCAAGACCTGTGAAAAAAAGTGGGCCAGACGTTCCTTCGATTGGGCGATGTCATACTTGGGTAGCATCTTCCCCAAATCCCCCACGTATTGTTTCGCATCCGCGGCAGCAACACCCATTTCCTGCAGCATCTCAACTCGTGTCTTCATACGATCTCCATGTCAAATGTGACAGCTCGTGGTTGCGAGAATGTGACACGGTTGCATGTTGCCCTCAAGCCCTTCGCAATGCAATGAAACCCGATTCAGGCACCACCGTAGTACGTCATGACCGGAGGTGAGTCCCGGTTTGTCATTCCCTCCCGCTGCAAGGTGAATTGTGGATTGGTTGCTTCAGGATTTCACGTATGGAGTTCGTTTCCTTCGGAAACGTCTTGGCCTCACAAGCATTGCGGTGTTGGTGCTTGGACTTGGGATCAGCCTAACGGCCAGTATGTATGCAATCATCGAGGGTGTGATCCTCTCGGGACCGAGCTACGAGGCAATCGATGAGATTGTCTTTCTGCGGACCACCATCCCGCAGAGCCAATTCAACCAGGGCGTTCGGATCCATGACTACCTCGATTGGAGCGAGCAACAAACGGCGTTTCAGGAGATGTCCGCGCATGTAGGGTTTTCGGCGAATCTCTCGGGAGAAGAGGGTCCGGCGCAGCGTTACGCGGGCGTTCGCCTCACCGCCAGCACGTTCGATCTCATCGGCATGAGGCCCCTCCTCGGCCGGGCGTTTACCCCGGAAGAGGATTTCCTCACCGAACAGCAAATCGTCATCCTCGGTCACCATGTTTGGGAACAACGCTACGCCGGGGATCCCGATATCATCGGTAAGACGATCCGAGTCAACGCCGCCCCCGCCACCGTGGTCGGTGTGATGCCGCCTGATTTCCGGTTTCCCGAGTTGCACGATCTGTGGATGCCGCTGGGGGAGAACCCCACCGCCCTTGGGAGACGTGACGGCCCCGGTCTGGCGGTGCTGGGACGAATGGCGGACGGCGTGACCATCACCGAAGTACAGGCGCAGCTCACGACCATTGCCAATCGCCTGGCCCAGGAATACCCCGAGGACAACGAAGAGATCTTGCCCGTCGTCGAGTCGTGGGTAGACGCGCAGTTCGTCGATGAAGAAACGAAGGGCCTGTTGTATACCATGTTCACCGCGGTGGTCGGCGTGTTGCTCATCGCGTGCGCGAACGTGGCCAATCTCCTGTTGG
>JAZDDC010000537.1:0-5957 GCA_036679565.1 Gemmatimonadota bacterium | reverse complement strand
TGCGCTCCTGGCTGGAACTGTTCCCTTTGTAAGCGGTTCCATCTCGTCGTAGTACAGTGCTTCATATGCGTCACACATTGCGTCAACGGAAAAATTTTGTGTGACCCGCTCCCTGCCGGCGGCGCTTAGTCGATTGCGTGTAACCTCGTCGTTCAACATACGATTCATCGCATCCGCAAACGCATCAGCATCGTCCGGTGGTACCAGTGTGCCGAAATCTCCATCTCCCAAGAGGCTGGGGGTGCCGCCAACCGCGGTTGCAACAACACCTGTCCCGCTAGCTAATGCCTCCAGAATGCTGATCGATGTGCCTTCGCTGTGAGATGCGAGTGCGAAGAGATCGAACGCTCGATATACGCTGGCCAGATCGTCTATCTCTCCCGTCAGAAACACTCGGTCGGTGACGCCCTGGCGGGTGATCTCATGCTCGATTTCCGGTCGTAGTGGTCCGTCACCGACGAGCACCAGAAACACGTCGGAACGGGACTTACTGACACGAGCGAATGCATCGATTAAACCGACATGATTTTTAACGGGCCACATCCGCGCCACATTGCCAATGATGACGCCGTCGTCAGGAATATCGAACCGCTTCCGTAGCTCCGAGGGTGAGGTTTCTGGTGTGAAGACGTCGGTTGGGACTCCGTTTGGCAAGACATCGATACTCCGGTCCGGCACCCCCCCCGTGTCACCCATTTTATCCTTGAGGTCGTCAGAAACGGCGACGATCCGGTCGGTGTAGCGGGCAGCGTGACGGTTCAGCGCGCGATCCAACAGACCCTCTCGAGACTCCAGCCCGTGATGGGTAAACACGACACACTGCGTGCCGGCGCGTTTCGCCGCGATTGCTGCTTTGATCCACGCACCGCTATGTATGTGCACGACGTCGGCGGCTTCGGATTTGAACCAACGGATGAGGTCCCGAGGCGAAACCAGATTGCTCCAGCCGTGCGTTGGTACAAGTTGCATGCGAAAGCCGTCTGCGTTCAGTCGCTGAAACAACGGACCTTCACTCAGAATGCAGGTAACCCCCACTTGATGTCCCCGTTGCCTGAGCGCGCGCATCAAGTGGGTGACCATAACCTCCATCCCGCCAACATGAAGCTGAGCGAGCACCATCTCGATCTTCAGAGGTCTGTTTGCTGTGAGTTTTTGCGAATCAAGGGGAGTGCGTTCAGCCACCGACGGCCCCATTTTCACCGCTCGGGAGACCGAGGGGGCGAGGGTCGGCTGCGGCAAAGGGTACAGCCAATCCGTAACCTGCAGCCGAAGGCGGTGGTTGTT
Organism: Gemmatimonadota bacterium; assembly: GCA_036679565.1. GTDB lineage: Bacteria > Gemmatimonadota > Gemmatimonadetes > Gemmatimonadales > GWC2-71-9 > JAZDDC01. The sequence continues at coordinate 4,673 of JAZDDC010000537.1, read as the reverse complement.
GGGCCTGCGCCGCGGCAATGGACATTTTTCTGGCCATGCGCATCCTGCGATCCTCTGCCACCCGGGCTCGATCGGCTAACGCGGCCAACCCCAGCACACCAAAGACGACTGGCGAATAGGCAAAGGACAAGAAGAACGAGGCGACGACAAGAGCGACTATCGACGCGAGGTATTCCGGCCTGTGGTAACCGTTCTTGCGACGGCTGCGTTTGGGTCGCCAATGCGCGTATGCGCCTCGTGATGCCACGATCAACATCGCCAGGAACAAGATGCCACCGGGGAAGCCGAGATCGGCGAACGACTGTACATACGAGTTGTGAGCCGCGCTCCATTTACCGGTTAACCCGTGTTGCGCCAGCCACTGACCGTCTCGAAACCCAAAGTTCCCCGGTCCGACGCCAAGTATGGGACTTTCCAACGTGTAACCGACGCCACGGGTCCAGATTGCAATACGACCATCGAACGTTTGGAAATTGTAATCATCTTTGATCTCGAGCAGGGTGCCCATGCGCTCGCGGAATTCGTCCCCGGTGAACGTCCAACCGACGAGCCCCATCACGACCATCCCGACGATCATCATTATGCGCTTGGACGCTTTGAACCCCCACCCGAATACAAAGCAACCGGCTATGAGCGCGAGAAACCCGCCGCGGGACTGAGAAGCCGCAATGGCCGCGACGACTAACAGCAAACCTGCGATTGCGCCCCAGCGTATTTTCCCCCGATTGCGACTGATGATCCATGTCTGTACCGTCAAAAAGGCTCGAGACGGCCAAATGGCGAAGGGTACGAGAAGTGTAATCCAGATTAAGTACGCAATGAGCAACTTCGTCGGCAGATACTGTAATGCTGACGTTCGCGCCTTGTTGCTCGAGCGCATGATGAGGTAACCAACGCCAAACACACCCAGCGTAAATGTTGGTTTGATGAACCGCAACGGTCCGATGAGTTCGTGGAGGCGGACGGTGACCACCGCGAGCATGAGTATCCCGATCAAGGGGGCGTACTTCCAGAAACGCTTATTCTCTTGTTGTTCCTGCGCGTGCATCCAGGCGGTCGGATGTACCGGTGCGCTGGGCATCCCGAGGTATTGGGGTGCGATACGTGGATTGGCCATTCTTACAACTTACTCAGGCAGATATTCCCTCACCCACCGCCGATGGATTTACATCCATGATCCAGCGCCAGGTGAGTTGCAGTCCGTCACGAACGGAGACGGCGGGGCGGTATCCGAGTCCTTCCTCGATTCTATCGAGGCTGGCCAACGAATCACGCACATCCCCATCCCGGGGTGCGTCGTGGACGAAATCGATCTTGGTACCGGCAACCTCGCCGATTAGCTCGAGCAGTTCGAGCAGGGACGTCCGACTGCCTGCGCCAACGTTGAACACGCGGCCGTTTGCCTTTGTGGCGGGCTGCGATGCCGCAAGCACATTGGCATCGATCACGTTGTCGATAAAGGTGAAGTCGCGGGTTTGGCTCCCATCGCCATTCACACGCGCCTGGGTACCGTTTTTGGCCGCGGCCATGAACGCCGGGATAACAGCCGCGTATGCCGAATTGGGGTCCTGGCGCGGCCCGAAAACGTTGAAGTATCGGAGGGCTGCACCTTCGACCATACCCGCCCTCGCAAAGGCGAGCACGTACTGTTCACCCGATAGCTTAGCAGCCGCGTAGGGGGATTTGGGCAACGGCTCGACCGATTCAACCTTTGGCAACACCGGTGTGTCACCGTACACCGAACTCGAGCTGGAGTATACCACACGTCTCACGTTGGCCTCGGCGCATCCCTGCAGGAGACGAACGGTGGCGTTTACGTTGTTATCGTGCGAACCCCATGGGTCGGCCATGGAACGGGGTACGCTTGGCAGCGCAGCGAGATGGAATACCGTGTTTATTCCCGCAACGCTCTTCTTTACGATGGCCGGGTCGCACAAATCTCCTTCGATAAACTCAATCCGATCGCCAGCGTCATCCAGGTTACGGATGTTGCCGGTTGAGAGATTGTCTACGACGCGGACGGTGTGGCCATCTTGCAACAATCGGTCTACGAGGTTCGATCCGATAAATCCGGCTCCACCGGTGACGAGGCAGAGAGTGTTGGGTGGTAGCATCTTTATCCTTTTATATGTGCGGCTGTGGATTCAATTCGAAAGTTTCGCGAGGCTTCGCCCCAAAAATGGCAAGCTCCGTACCTGTAATCTACGCTTTAAGCTTCTTTCGTGGCCTTGGCCGTGGAAACACCTTTAGCCGTCGGATCACTCGTCAAATGTGCAACCGCCGGGCTCGGTCTCCTCATAAACGCCCGACCGACAAACCGCATGCTTCTCTTGAAAATGGATCTGGCAGTGGGCCAAAAAGGCTTAAGGTCGTCCCACGCAAACCACGCCGCTTCCTGAACGCCTTTGAAGGACTTGAGCCATTCAATAAATCCGAGTTCGCCTTCACTCCGATAAATCGTGAATGATTCCAAATCTGACTCCTCAACGAACCATTTACGCCCATACCGGGGTGTAGTGCTCGGCAGGGTCTGCCCGGTTTGGTCCATGTAAAGGTACCGAATGACGTCCATGTTGTTCGTGCCGACGAAGAGGCGAAACGTGGACCCCACACGCGGATTCGGATCGAGTAATTTGTACAGACCATCTCGTGCGTCGTAGCGGAAACCGATATCCAGTATGCCGGTGTACCCCGTGTTGCGCATGAAGTCTATCGTCATGCGTTCGACGGCCTCGTTGGGCTCGCAGATTCCCAGACTTGTCGATCCCATGTGGGGCGGCGTCTGCCGGAGTTTCCTTCCCGTAAAGGCGACTCTGCATTCGCTCTTCTCATCGAAGTAACCGTTGAAGATCCAAATCGTGTCGTCGCCGCCAGGGATGTATTCCTGCAACATGAGGTTGGGGTCGTTGGGATCTTCCATCGACTCGTAATGCTCGAGCAGCTCCTGCGGATTCCGTACGATTGCCATCTTGTGGCCAGTACGCGTAAAAAGCTTCCGACCATCTATCCCTTTGAGCATGACGGGGAACGTTGCGCGGTCGCAAAACTCCAACACGTCGGCCTTGGATTTCGGAAACTGTGTTTCCGGAACCGGTACACCCACGTCTTTTGCGAGGTGATAGTTTTCCTCTTTACTCTTCAGACGCCGAATGAGATCCGGTGATTGGCGCGCAAACACAAACGTTTCCGACAGGGCATCCGCATGATCGGCCACGAGCTGCACGGTGTCGTCTGACGTAGGGATCAAAAGCGCTCGGTTTCCGAGTTTCCGCCCCACGTCAAGCAGGAAGTTCACCGTGGCCTCAGGCGGTTGCTCGACCAAATCCCACCGGTGTGCGCCGCGAAAATACTTGGAACGAAAGGCGGGGTCATCGACGTTCCTATCGACACCATGGACGTCCACACCGACACGTCCCAAAGTACGCGCAATCCCAAGACTGCCGTGATGGATTTCCAGCACGAGCGCCGGAATCGACGGGATGACCGCCGTAGAATTTTCCTTCATTCCCGAATCTCCGGATGGCCACCGTTGGCGGAAACGAGTGTTACCTCTTCGTGTTTTACCATGAACGCGGCCGAAATGTCATCAATGTGCGATCGCACGAATTCGAGATCGTCAAGTTGATTGCTGTCTCGCAGATACTTTACGCTCTTGCTTTCCATCCATGCCTCGGCTGGCGCGTCCGCCCACCGATCGATGATTTCGGTGGTTTTTGCATCTTCGCATTCGAAACCGTTTGCAACGAGCGCCTTGGCAACGAGTGCGCAACATGCCTGGTCTTCTTCGCGGAATTCCCCTCGTGTACCCGCGCCGATCACCGCCACGCGTTTGTGACGGCCGGTGATGTACGCTGCCGTTGCGCTTGCGTTGCGAAGGCACGCCAGGTACACGGCGTCACCTTCGGCGGCTTCAAAGATGAGCCGGGTGCCGGAAGACGACAGCAGGATGATGGGGCGGGTTCGGTCGGGGCGCTGGGCCAACTTGGCCGGGCTATTCGTCACGTCAAACCCATATGGCATGTTGCCACCTAGTTCGCCAACGAGCAACGGGTGGTGCAGTCTTGCGGCCAGTGGTAACGCGTGTTCAAGAGACGGCACCGGGAAACAGCGCCACCCTTCGGCTACACTACTAATAGCTGTAGTTGTTGCGCGAATCACATCAATTGCCACGATGGCGTATCCGTCCCGATAGTGACGCACGCTCTCCGGTAGGTAATCGATGACAACTTTAGGATTCATCGTTACGATTTGGCTTGGGCGGCGACGGGCTTTTGTGGTCGCAACTTTTCGACGCCAAAAGCGTCCGAGTGCAACCCTCGTCGGTAGATCTCCACGCGAAGGATTTCCTCGAGACGAATGTTGCACAATTCGACTGCGGCGCCGAAATGGTTCAACAAGGCAAACTGAGACGGTTTGGTCGGCGCTTCAAAGATCACTCGTTCCATTCCAAACGCTTCGACAAACCGATCGGCAAACGCGCTGTTCACTTCGCCATTTTCGCTGAAGAGACCGACGTTCGCTGCACTTTCTCGGCCCTCTACGACAATTTGCAGGGCGCCCGCCTCCAACCACTCCAACCCCTGTTCTATCAGTTCGCTAACGGTGTCACCATCGAACGTTCCGCCGTGTTTTTTGCCAACCTCGAACTGGACGTCGAGCCCGCGTGTTTCGGC
>JAZDDC010000536.1:0-2628 GCA_036679565.1 Gemmatimonadota bacterium | reverse complement strand
TTGAGCGAGTAAACAGCGAACGTTGAACGTCGAACGTTGAACATCGACAGTTGTGAGGACATCCTAATATGAGCAACGGACCAGCGCCTGGACACGTGATTTTTTACCAGAACTGCCCGACGCCCTTGTCAGCGGGAACGGGTTACAGTCTCGATGTTGGGCAAGATTTGGTAATCGATGGCGATACAATTGACCTACCACCGTCGCGCCAACATGAGTTTGAAATCGCGGGGCCGCGTTTTACGATCAACCCTTCGGAGATTCATGCGGCGTATCCGCCGCCGAATAGTCAGGGGCCGTTTGAATCGCGTCTACCGATGATCGTGCTGCAACGACGTACGTTGCCGTGGGAGCGCATCGCCGACCCCACCAAACTTAACGATCCCGAATTCGTGGAACCGTGGTTGGCATTGCTGCTCGTTGAGGAGAGCGAAGTTACGCTGTTGGATCCGCCGGAATGCAACGTGGGGTTCATTGTACGCGGTGATTCCACCGCCGACGTGCCGAGCATTGAGGGCAAGATGACTGCGCTGAAGGCTGGGGATTTCGATAGGCCGTGTCTTGGTATTCAGATTCCACTTGCAAAGTTCAAGGAGATTGCACCCACGAGAGAAGAGATCTCACTCCTCTGTCACGCACGTCAGGTGAACACGCAGGATAAAGAGTTGCTCGGACAAGATAAGGACGGCTGGTTTTCGGTGGTGGTTGGTAACCGTCTTCCCGTTGCGGGCAAGAAATACATTGCGTGCTTGGTTTCGTTGGAAGGGCATCTCGACGATCTCCCAACGGCGGCCGAAGTTCCTGTGCGTGCCGACGCTCCCGTATTGGGTGAGATATATCAGGTCGGGCTCGAAACGCGGAACCGCCAACACCTCGCCGAGACATCACGGTCGGGAGGACTCGATGATGTCGTGCTGTTGGACGGGCCTCCCGTCGATGTCGTAAGTCGCATCAATCGAGAAGAGGCGGTGTTGGCATTCCAGGAAGATATTCCGGCAGCAGCGATGCCCGCAGCCAGCGCAATCAGCAGCGAATTTCAACTTAGCGATTCGGAACTCTTTCGCCGGGAAGATCTGGTTGCGTATCATCCCGCACTTCGGTTGAGCGAACAGGCGGGTTGGACGTACACGCCTCAAACATCGGTTCGTTTAATAACACTCGCGCGCTGGTCGTTCACATGTGAGGGCGCCGGAGATTTCGAGTCGACAATGAAGTCTCTCCCGCAACGTGGCGGCGTCGCCGCGCTCGGTATGACCCAGGAGAGCGCGCTGCATCCGGACAAGAAAGCATCCACCAAGTATCGCGTAGCACTCGACTCCGGCCACGTGGCACTTCCGCACCTTACGCGGGCGGGGGAAAACGTTACGGCGTTTTATCGCGGACCGCTGGTACCGGCGGATGTCGACGAAAAGGACGACGGTCCGTATCACACGGCCGATCAAGCACGAGTGATCGATACACTTACAGGAATGGAAAATCTCGGTTACGCCGCGGCATTCGAAATCGGCCGTCTGATGGCACTCGCGGACTCGCGCCTTGCCGTGGAGTTGCTACGTTGGCGGCGCGACGGCCACCGACGCACGACACGCTTCCTGAAAGACGATAGGCTCCGGGCTAAGCTGGGAGACATAGTCCCGGCCATCGATCCGGATCGTCCCTTTGATCCACTTACGATTCTCAATCCACACGTGCTGGTGAACGGCTTGGTCGACGACATAGGGCCGCGTATCCAAACCGATGAACTCGTTGGGCCGTTGGCAGATCCGACCGGCCTCGAAGCATTTGTCGATAAGATGCCTGGCTTCGATCCCGGAGCTGTGTCTCGGGCAAATGGATTTGACGCCGGGCTCGTTGAAGGGATTCTTCGTCCTGGTATTCAGGGGAACAGCGCTGTGCTCGATCAAATCGGTTTGCAAGATACCGTCATCGGGCAATCCAACTTTGACGAACTGGTACAAACAGCCAGCACCGAGTTGGGATACCTCCGGCTCGACCGAGATCGGTCTGCCGGCCGACTGGGGCTGGACCCAACACTCGGCGGAGGTCGATAATGGCAACGTGGTACTCCTCTGATGAATTCATCGGCAATCAAGCCGCATTCACGGCGTCGGAGCGGTACGTCCAGGCCGTCTTCGGAGACGGCGAACCGGAAGAGTCGTTCGCCGACTACCTGACCGACTGGCTTGCGCGTGTCCGACTGTTGTACGGTGTGCCGTTTGCGTACCTCGTACCCGACGAACGGTTGCTCCCCAAGGAATCCATCCGGTTTTTCTACATCGATCGCAACTGGACGAACCGATTGGTCGACGGCGCGATGAGCGTCGGTAAGACGACGACTCGCGAGTACGCGCACCATCACGCAGTACACAAGACACTCAAGAAGAAACTCGACAGTGAAGAGCGAAGGATCCGCGCGCGGTTACACCCTTCAGTTGAAGATCCCGGAAAGGGCAAGGCCGTCAACGTAACGGGGCTATTGCTTCGTTCGTTCGCTGTCGCCGGCTGGCCCGGACTGGAGGTGAAAGCATACACCGTTGAAAATCCAGAGCTAATGGACAATCCGCCACGGGTTGCCCTGCTGCGCATGGAGCGCCTGGCACCGGACGTCCTGCTCTGCATGTTCGACGG
>JAZDDC010000535.1:0-4547 GCA_036679565.1 Gemmatimonadota bacterium | reverse complement strand
GTGCCGTCAACAGAAATACGGACGCCAACCACCGGTTTTCCGTCCGTCGATTTGGTTACGGTGCCGGTCACGCGTCCGGTCTGGCCCACCGCCGGTACCGCGAAAACAACGAGGGTGAGAAAGGCTATTCCAAACAGGGTCCGTCTCGTCATGGGTCCCTCCACGATTGCGAAACTGAAGTGCCGGTGAAAAATGCCCTGAGTTGAGTGTTTGCGCGAGATGCGAAGCCGTTTATAATTCTCGCCCCTGGCCAGGTAGCTCAGTTGGTAGAGCAGCGGACTGAAAATCCGCGTGTCGGCAGTTCAATTCTGCCCCTGGCCACTTTCCGGCCCCACCCGCCTTCGCCTTACAGGTCAAACCGGGCGATGACCGGGGCGTGGTCCGAAGGCAGTTTCCCCTTCCTCTCGTTGCGGTCAACAAGAGCCTCGGAGCAATCTCTGGCCAAGGCTTTGGTTGCAAGGATGTGATCGATTCGCAATCCGTCCCCCTTCGGGAAACCAAGCATTCGATAGTCCCACCATGAGTAAACCGCTCCATCTGGGTGATGCTTCCGGAACACATCTTCGAACCCCCAGCCTTGGATGGTGCGCAAGGCTGCGCGCGCATCTTCATGACAAAGAACACTTGCCGCCCACTTGTCCGGGTTTGCGACATCTTTGTCATCGGTCGCGACGTTGATGTCACCGCACAGCACGATTTTGTCGGATGGGTTGTGTTGTTCTTCTAAGAAGACGTGCAGCCGTTTCATCCAATTGAGTTTGTAATCGTATTTGTCCGATCCTACCTCTTTTCCGTTTGGCACGTAGACGCTAATGACACGAACGTCGTTGACGGTACCGGCGATCATTCGAGCTTGCGGATCGTCAACATTATCCTGGATGCCTTTTACTACATCTGATGCCGGTTGCTTGCTGAGAATCGCAACGCCGTTGTACGTCTTTTGCCCAAAGACTGCGCACTCATAACCCGCACCATTTATTTCCATGAGCGGGAAGCCATCTTCGGTGCATTTCAGTTCTTGCAAACAGACAACGTCCGGTTGTTCGCGGGCAAGAAACGCCACGAGACGATCGCACCGTGCCTTCACGGAGTTGACGTTCCAGGTGACGATTTTCATCAGTCTTTTGAGAAGTGGGCGTTGTTTATCAATTGAAGTTCTTCGTCGGTGAGTTGTAACGCGGCTGCACGGACAGAACTCAATGCGTTCTCTTGGCTTCTGGCGCCAGGAATAATGAAAACGCTTGACCCTTGAGCCAAAACCCACGCGAGCACCACTTCATGTGGCTCGGCGCTGTATCGGCGGGCGATGTCGGTGACCGTAGCATGTTCGGGGAGTTTCTTGTGCAGTCGGCCGCCACCTACCGGACTGTACGCAAGGAATCCAATGCCGAGTTTAGCACAGTGTGCCACGACACCGTCGTGAATGGCTTCTGGAAAGAATGGGTTGAGTCTGTTCTGAACCGTCACCACGGACAAGATGGTACCCGCCTCGTCGATCTGTTCAACTGATACATTGGACAACCCGACCCATCGGATTTTTCCTTCCTGCTGAAGGTCCGCCAGCGCGCCAACGGAGTCAGCAAAGGGAACGCTAGGATCCGGTGCGTGCAGTTGATACAAATCGATCCGCTCTGTGCCGAGTGCGACCAACGATCGTTCGCAGGCTTTGCGGAGATGGTCGGGTCTTGCGTTGTTTTCCCATCGACCCTCGGGTCTGATCAGGCCCCCCTTGGTCGCAATAAAGATGGTGTCGCGGTCGCCCGACCATGTCGCCACAGCCTTTGCCATAAGACGTTCGTTGTGGCCAATGTCTCGGTTGTCGAGGCAATACACATCTGCGGTGTCGAGCAATCTCATGCCCGCGTCCATCGAGGCGTGTAGCACGTCGATTCCGATTTCTTCGCTGGGACGTTCTGTCATCGACAACGGCATGCCGCCAAAGCCCACGACTGGCAGATCAGGCGCATCGGGGCCCAGGCTACGGCTCGGTATCATTGAACTCTCCAATGGGTGCTCATTCCGGTTTTGATAAGGGTGCGTCGGGTGCGGCGTCAAACGTTTCGACGGGTGGCGCGATGAGACGCGCACCTCGATTCCGCGTAAGGTAGTTCCACGCCCACTGTACGAGTACCAGGACTTTGTTTTCGAACTCGATCAAAAATGTGAGATGAATTCCCAGCCACATGGCCCAGGCCGGGAATCCCGAGAATCGTAGCTTGCCGAAATCTGCGACGGCGGCTCGACGCCCGATTGTTGCCAAGTTTCCTCGGTCCGCGTATCGGAACGCATGATGAGTTTTGCCGTTGAGTCGGGCGCGGATTGTTTTTGCGACGTGTCTTCCCTGTTGCATAGCGACCGGCGCCACACCCGGCAGCAAATCCCCATTTTGGTCCTCGCAATGACACATGTCTCCAATCACGAAGATGTCGGGGTATCCTGAGATTGTGAGGTCCGCCTCCACCACAACGCGACCTGCGCGATCAGTTTGCGTCTTTGTTGCCTTTGCCACGAGTTGAGAGAGTGGTGACGCCTGCACTCCTGCGGCCCACAACACACAATGGGTGCGAATAAAAGTTTCGGTGTTATCGGAACGGATGCGTACGCCCTCATGCAGGACATTCGCCACGGAACTTTCCAGCGCAAGTGTAACGCCGAGGCGTTCCAGCGACCCCTTGGCAGCGTTAGACAATCTTTGCGGATAGGTGGGCAAGACGCGGTCACGTCCTTCGACTAGTAAGATTGTAGCGTCGCGCGGGTTTATCGACCGGAAGTCATTCTTTAACGTATCGTTTGCCAGTTCTCCCACCGCGCCCGCGAGTTCCACACCAGTGGGACCTGCGCCGACCACAACGAACGTCAACCACGCCGCTCTTTTTGCAGGATCCAACTCACGCTCGGCCGCTTCGAATGCGAACAGTACGCGTGCGCGAATGTGTGTGGCATCTTCAATGGTCTTCAGACCGGGCGCCCATCGTTCCCATTCATTGTTTCCGAAATAATGATGGCTCGCGCCCGCCGCCAAAATGAGTGTGTCGTAGTCAACCGTTCGGTCGTGCAGGACGATGTGTCGGTTGGCAACGTCGATGTCCATCACCTCATCGAGTAGGACCGTTGTGTTTTTACTCCGTCGTAGGATGCGTCTGATGGGAGACGTGATGTCGCCGGGAGAAAGACCGCCCGTGGCGACTTGATAGAGGAGTGGTTGAAAAAGATGGAAGTTTCGTCGGTCGATCAACGTCAGTTCGACCGGTGCGCGTCGTAACGCTTTCGCGGCGTGGAGACCTGCGAACCCGCCGCCTACGATCACGACTCTGTGAGGGTCACTCGTCATGATGTACTCGACTTTGTGAAAAAAGGTGCAAAGTCCTCCCCGAATATACTCTGTGCCCTTGTTAGTGATCCATTGTTGTCCCCCGGCGAGGACGTTTCGAGTGCGCGAGGCGAGGCTGGGAAATGTTGTTGTGTTGGTAAAGCATTTCGGCAAAATGACTTATCTACATCGGGAACTCACTGGCACCGTCATTGCTTTTGCTAGGTAACGAAGAGCGATTCCGTACAAACGGTGCTCGCGGGACACTCTTCAGTAGTGTAAGCAATGCGGCTAAGAGTCGTTGTCCTAGACGACTCACCCCCCTCCAGGCCCGGTTCGAGGCTCCCAGCCCGAGCCGGGTCTTTGTTGCACCGCAGTGTCGGAACCGGCAGAATACAGCCAGGTTACAGCGTGTGACCAAAAACGAGATTTCCCGTGTCAGGCCATGAAACGTATGAAGAGCAAGAAATTGTTTGCGTTTATGTTGGGCGCAACATTCGCCGTCGCGTGCGCGGGAGATGGCACAGGTTTGGACGAAAACGGCAATCCGTTCACACCTACGTCGGGTGTGGATCTGTCCATCAGTGAACTCGCCTTACCGATCGGCGCCGCGTTCGTGCTCGGCGTGACGACAACGGACAATCAAGGCAACACGATAACCGATCGACCGGTCACGTGGGCGAGCACAGATGCCGCGGTGGCGACGGTTGATATTGCGGGTGTAGTCACGGCAGTTGGTGTAGGTTTCGTGACTGTTACCGCTACGAGCGATAGCGCAACGGACGGTGTCGATGTTGTTGTCGTAGCATCTGCGCGGTTGACCGCGGATGTGCAACCGATTTTTTCGGCCAACTGTGCATTCAGCGGTTGCCACGGCGGTGCAACCCCCCAATTGGGTCAGAACTTAAGTGTTGGGAACGCGTTTTCGAGTGTCGTCAACGTTCCGTCAATGCAAGTACCCGCGTTGAATCGAATAACGCCAGGTGATCCGGCTCGGAGTTATTTATTGCACAAAATTCGAGGTACCTTCGGTCTGCCGTCCGTAGGAGGGACGGGTGGGCGAATGCCTCTTGGGGGTGCGTCGCTACCTGATGACGAGATCAATGTTATTCGGGCGTGGGTGCAAACCGGAGCATTGAACAACTAAACGATCGGCCTTTCTAAGAAAGACGGTTCTGCAATGTTTGCTTTGTTAGCCGCGGCGTCCGTGTCGTTGTTTGATCCCTCTGGGATCTCG
>JAZDDC010000534.1:0-9386 GCA_036679565.1 Gemmatimonadota bacterium | reverse complement strand
GGTCTGGTCCTGCGTTCCAATACATCGCTTCGCGCAGCACCATATGGGCCGGCACCAGCCCTACGGATCCTCCGCGAGGATACGATGGTTCGTGTCCTGCGTTCGGAAGGTGCGTGGATTTTTGTTGAGCGAGGTGAGTCGCAAGGTTGGTTATTGACCACTGAGGTGGCGCGGATCTAGACGTGGGTCGAATTGCTATCCTGCCCGACGCGGTAGCCGATCAGATTGCCGCGGGAGAGGTAGTCGAACGACCGGGTTCGGTTGTTAAGGAACTCGTCGAGAACGCGTTGGATGCACATGCGACACATGTCTCCATTGTCCTCGAGTCGGGTGGCGCGCGTACCATTACCGTTGCCGACAATGGTCATGGGATGTCACGCGAGGACGCTATCCTGGCATTGGATCGTCACGCCACAAGCAAGGTCCGCACCGCCGCGGACCTTATTGGTATTGCCACATACGGATTTCGCGGCGAAGCGTTGCCCTCCATAGCGTCTATTTCCAAACTTGTGTTAGAAACTGTCGAAGCAAGTGCTGAAACGGCAACGCGTGTGTCGGTCGAAGGTGGGCGGGTGTTGCGTGTGGAGGATTCCGCGCGACAGACGGGAACGACGGTGACGGTAAATCGTTTATTTTTTAATGCGCCCGCGCGTAGGAAGTTCCTACGGAGCCAAGCGGCCGAAACACGGGCCGTGTCGCAAATGGTGACGTGGTTGGCAATGACACGGCCCGACGTTGCGTTCTCGTTGGTGAGTGATGGGCGTTCCCTGATTGAAATTGAAGCAACTGAGAATCCAATCGACCGACTCGCGTCATTATTTGGCAATGCCCTTATTTCGACCCTTATCCCCGTGCAACATGTGAATGGTACGATTTTGGTAAAGGGCTTTGTTCAGCGCCCTGCCGACGCGAAACCGGCCGGTCGGCGTGCACACCTGTTTGTGAACGGTCGTCCGTTCAAGGATCCATTCCTTGTGCGGGCCGCCGAAGCCGGTTATCGCGCAACGATTCATCCCGGGTCCCGTCCCACAATGTTTCTTTGGTTGGAGCTTCCCGGTGACATGGTCGATGTCAACGTGCACCCTGCAAAACTTGAAGTGCGGTTCCGTGAACGGCGGTTGGTTGAGCACGTGGTTGTCGAAGCCGTGCGTCTTTCACTTGGGCACATGGAATCTGCTGCTGATGTGCGGCCGCCTCGAGTCTGGCGCACAGCTGCACACGTTGATGCTGGTGTGGATGAGCCGTCCGCAGGAGAGCGGCACGTGCCGACGCCATCTCTGTTTACGGGCACCACCGACAGTCCTGCCGCGTCGCGCTTCGCACGAGCGGGTACTTTACGAACGCGCCATGGAAGTGCTGTCTGGTGGTGGCAGTGTCAGCCAACGTCTACTGATACCTATTACCGTTGATCTCAATGTTACTGAGTTACATGCGATTGAAGAACAGGGAGATGTTTTCGAACGTGTGGGTTTTGTGATCGACCCCTTTGGAGGCAATTCCATCCTGATACATGCTGTACCGAACCCGCATCCGCGATTTGACGCAAAGCGGTGTTTCGAGGAGATGGTGGCGGATTTAGCCCGGGGTCGTTTTGGTGGATGGACCAACCGATTGGAACGGTTCGCCGCGACCTACGCGTGTCGCGCTGCTATTAAGGCAGGACAAAAAATGGCGCAGGACGAAATCAGGACGTTGTTGCGTGAATTGTTCGCCTGTGAATTGCCTCCGCACGACGTGCATGGTCGCCCCACGATGGTCCAACTCCCACGTGTTGAGTTGGAACGTCGGTTCGGTCGTTCTTAACTGATACGTGTGAGACGTGGTAGAGGACGACAACCCTTTTGTCCCGGTCATTGTGGGGCCGACGGCAATAGGAAAAACGGCGGTGACCGAAGAACTTGCGAAGGAATGGGACATCCTGGTTGTTTCCGCGGATTCCAGGCAGGTTTACCGGGGCTTAAATATAGGGACGGCCAAACCCGACCCGGCCGTGCGTGATAGAGTGCCACACGTTGGGTTGGATGTTGTTGAACCCGGCGAACGTTTCAGTGCCGGCCAGTTTGCGCGTGCAACTCGTCGGTGGCTTCACGACGTCGGCTCCCGCCGGCAGGCCGTGATTGTGGGGGGGACGGGTTTTTACATCAAGGCCATCACAGACGGTCTGTTCGAGGAACCGGAAATCCAGGAGGATCGCCGGTTTCGTCTACGAGCATGGATGTACGACATGAGCGATCCAACGCGGTGGGCGCGGAGACTCGATCCTCGTGCGTCTGTGGTGTCGCGTCGGCGAGCGTTTCGCGCCGTTGAGGTTGCTTTGCTTACCGGTTACCCGCTTTCTTGGTGGCACCGCAAGTCGCCCGGGGAACCCATCGTTCGTCCGTGGTTTGTCCGACTGACAATGCCACGTGAGGTTCTGCATGGGCGGATATCGGCACGAATCGCCGATATGCTGACGGGTGGTTGGGTTGAAGAGGTCGAAAGCATCTTGGCCTCTGGCATTGACTCTGGGGCCCGGGGTTTAGACGCGGTAGGATACCGGGAAATCGTCATGTATCTCGAGGGCCATCTCACACGTGATGAATTGCCTGACCGGATAGCGACAAGCACGCGGCGGTACGCAAAGCGTCAAGAGACGTGGTTCAATCATCAACTCGGACGGCATCCGGTACTGACGGTGGATGCCTTGGATTCGGTAAACAAACAGGCTGGACATATCATCCAGGCCTGGCGGATAAGGAATGACTGAATGCGAATAGGTATCACATGTTATCCTACCTACGGCGGTTCCGGTGCCGTGGCTACCGAACTGGGATTGGAGTTGGCTCGCCGTGGTCACGAGATCCATATCATATCGTATGCCTCTCCGTTTCGCCTTCCCAGGTTTGCCGAGAACGTCTATTTTCACAACGTAGATTTGAGCGGAACGTATCCGCTGCTGCAGTATTTCCCCTATTCTCTGGCCCTTGCTGTTAAACAACACGAAGTCGCCATGCGTGAGGAACTCGACATCCTACACGTGCATTATGCGGTGCCACACGCCACGGCGGCCTTCTTGGCGCGCGAAATGTTGCGCGCCGAACGGGATGTAAAAGTCGTGACCACACTACACGGCACGGATATCACGTTGGTGGGGCAAGAAAGTTCGTTTTTTACCGTTACGAAGTTTTCCATCGAGCAGTCCGATGCCGTGACGGCCGTGTCCAGTTACTTGCAACAGGAAACGCACCGTCATTTTGGCTGCAGCACGTGTGACATCAAGGTCATCCCAAATTTTATCAACAAAGAGGTGTATCACCCCACCGATCAGTGTGCATTAAGATCGGTGTTCGCGGAACCTGATACGAAAGTGATTGTCCATGTATCCAATTTCCGACGTTTGAAACGGGTACCCGAAGCCGTGCGTATGTTTGCGAAGATCCAAGAGCGCGTTCCATCGGTGCTCGTCCTGGTTGGTGACGGTCCGGAACGTGAGCGAGCCGAACAGGAGGCCGAACAGTTGGGTTTGCGCTCCCGTGTGAAATTTCTCGGTACGCTCGAGGCCGTGTCCGATGTCCTGCAGGCTGCCGATTTATTGCTCCTTCCGAGCACCTCGGAGTCGTTCGGTCTGAGCGCGCTTGAGGCAATGGCGTGTGGTGTCCCAGTTTTGGCCAGCAAGGTCGGAGGCTTGCCGGAGGTGGTAGTGGACGGAGAAACCGGTTTCTTGATCGATCCTGATGACCTGGACGGTTTTGCCGATGCGGGTGTGGCCATACTCGAAAATCGAGCACGGTGGAAGACGTTCCGGGAGAATGCCGTTCAACGTGCCGGCGATTTTTCACAAGACATTGTCGTTCCGAAATATGAGGAGTTATACCGGGAGGTCACCGCGTGAGTTGGTGGCAGGGTTTGATACTTGGGATTGTACAAGGCCTCACGGAATTCCTGCCGGTGTCGAGTTCCGGTCACCTGGTCGTTACACAGGCCGCGATTGGTTTGGAGGTACCCGGCGTACAGGTTGAGGTGTTGCTTCACCTCGCGACGTTGATAGCCGTGTTGATTGTTTACCGAAACACCGTCGTGCGTCTCACTCGAGGTGCGGTTACTGGTGACCGAGCGGCCTGGATATACATTGGACTACTCGTGATCGCTACGATACCTGCGGCCGTGGCGGGGTTCTGGCTCGCAGATTTCTTTGAAAATGCGTTCGATTCACTTGTGGCCGTTGGTGTGGACTTCCTCGTGACAGGCGGAATACTTTGGAGTACGAGGTGGGCCGGTGTCCCGAGGAAGGAGAACCTCGATGCGAAGGAAGCGTCTGGTATCGGCGTAGCGCAGGCGTTTGCCATTCTTCCAGGAATATCGCGTTCCGGGACCACGGTGTCATTGGCGCTTTGGTTGGGCATAAAACCGGAAGTGGCGGCCGAGTTTTCATTCTTGATGGCGGTGCCGGTCATTACAGGCGCAGCCGTGTTACTGTTGCCAGACATGGTGGCTGAAGGACCCGGAATGCTAAACGGCGGGCTTGCTGTGAGTTTTGTGGCCGCGCTCGTATCAGGAGTGTTCGCCATTCGTCTTCTGGTTGCGCTTCTTCGCCGTCAGGCCTTTCACCGCTTCGCGCCATACTGCTGGGCTCTTGGCGTGGTCACTATCACCTGGGGGTTGATGGGATGAAGTACGATTCTCTCGATCCGGAAGCCCTTGCGAACCACCTGGAATGCGAGAGCCTCCTTGTGCTCGAACGCGTGTCGAGTACGCAAGATTTATTACACGAATTGGCCACGGAGGGCGCTCCGTCGGGTTCCATTGTTCTGACAGACGAACAGGTACGGGGCCGAGGTCGTCAAAGCCGCCATTGGTTGGCTGATCCGGGGACCAGTGTTCTTTTCTCCTATCTGTTGAGACCGTCGTCTGCGCCTGCGGCAGCGGTCACATCGCTCCGGGTTGGTCTATCCGTACTGGATACCTTCGATGACCTTGGGGTTGAGGCGATGTTGAAGTGGCCAAACGACGTCATCGTGGGCAACCGTAAAGCGGCCGGAATACTGTGCGAAGCCCGATGGCGGCGGGACCAATTGATGTGGATTGTGGTCGGAATCGGAATTAACGTGTATGGCCCGGTCCCTGACGCGGTGACACAAGGTGCAATTGCGCTCGACCAGGTCGTTACTGGTGTATCGCGTCTCGCCGTGTTGGAACGGTTGATCCCCAGGCTACGGACCATGCATGAAAGCGAATTACTCTCCGAAAAGGAGTTGGAACGTTTGCGACGGCACGATTGGCTTGCGGACAGACAGATTGCTGGGCCGGTAAACGGACGTGCGTGCGGCGTTGCCCAAAACGGCGCGCTCCAGGTTGCCACGGTAGACGGCACCGTCACCGTCGTGGGTGGAGAAGTTGTCGTCGCGTGATTTGCCCGTTTGGGCGCGCGGGGTTACGGCCTCACTCCTGATATTGGGTGGATGGTTTTCCGCCCGCTCTGAATTGCTGTCTTCCTTTCTGGGCCAGTCCGTCGTAGAGATAAGTGCCGGAGTCATGGCATTCTCAATTCTACTTGGCATGCGGTTGCCGGTCGATTTATGGCCTCAGGCTGTCACCCGCCAGCGTTTTTCCATCGCTGCCACTTTGCTCACGTCTTTGGTTTTTGGAGCGCTCATCGTGTTGGCCGGCTCGACCGGAATCCCTCGACTTTTCTGGGAGAGTGAACGAACCGCCCTCGCGGTTGTAGTGATGGGAGGGACAGCGTTCGCGGTTGGCTGGGGACGGACACGGCAGGCACCGTACGGGCGTTGGTATGCAATCGCCGCTCTGTGCGCCGTGTTGCCGGTTGCCCTCGGTATGTTAGGTCTTGCCGTTCGCGGAGAAGTACACGGATTTGACATCACGGTTTTTGTGAAATCGGTGGGTTTTTTCGCATTTTTTGCGGCTTCCGGTGCCCTCGTAACACAAGAGTTGGCTTTCCGGCGGTTGCTTGTAGGTCAATCAGGTGACGCCGGGTTGCTTGTAGTTTTGATAGGCGCACTTGTGTTCGGCGCGTGGCACGCGGTAATCCCACATGACGGTGCGTTATTGCAAACGGTTGGCCTTGCAACGCTAAACGGTGTGGTTTTGGGCTCGTTGTATATCCTCTCGAGGTCGTTACTTGTGCCCGCCGTTTTTCACGGTCTTCAAAACGGGGTGGTGAAGGCCTCTCACGCCGCGGTTACTGCGGATTCCGGCGAAATGTTGTCGGCGAATGCGCTTTGGATTCCCATGATGTTGGTAACCGTCATCACAGCGTGTTTTCTGGCCGTCAGCGTGAGCCGGCGCACGGGTTTTCTCGGTTCATTGTGGGTCTCGTCTGCGGTGGGTCTGGCGCCGACGGATGATGACGCACCGGTTGGTCCAGATCACCCGGTTGAGGCGGATGAAGTTCGCGATCCGGGCGCTACCGATCATCTCACGTTGACTGATGATACTAACGATTGATGTCGGGAACTCCGAGATATCCGTGGGTCTGTTTGACGCGGATGATCTTGTAACTAACTGGCGTTTCATTTCCAGATCGCATCGAACCGCTGATGAATGGAAGCTGGCGGTGCACGCCCATTTGGCGCACGCGGGTTTTGATCCGAAACAAGTGACGACCGCTGTGTTTGGTTCGGTAGCCCCCACCGTTGCGGGCCCGCTCATGGATGGCGTCAGAGCAAGTCTCGGTGTCGAGCCGCTCGAGATTGGGCCTGGAGTGGATTTGCCAGTTCATCTGGATGTGGAAGAGCCCATGACGGTAGGCGCCGACCGGATCGTGAACACGTTGGCCGCGGCTCGACTCTATGAGACCGATACCATCGTCGTCGATTTCGGAACGGCAACAACGTTCGACTGCATCACCTCGGACGCCCGCTTCTTGGGTGGTGTGATTGCGCCCGGGGTCCGTACCGCGGCAGATGACCTCGCGTTTCGTGCGGCAAAGATTCCCGTCACGGCGCTGAAACCGCCCGATCGGGTAATCGGGAGACGTACCGAACAATGTGTCCGGTCCGGTATCCTGTTCGGAGCGGTGGATGCTGCTGACGGCATTGTGCGGCGCATCAAGCGGGAGTGGCCCACAGACCAGATCCCAACTGTCGTGGCCACGGGCGGTTTAGCTACTCTGATTGAGCCATTGTCTCAGGAAATCAGCAGGGTTGAGCCCTTTTTGACGCTTATTGGATTGCGTATCGCGGCGGACTATGTGCTCGGTGCGAGGAATGTTGAATAACGCCTCAGCCGCTGCTAACTTCTTGCCATAACCGATCATACGGAGTCTCTCAATGACCTCAGTGGCCGACACCGCACCCACCGCGAGTGTTGATTGGCGGCTTGTTGTTTTCAGTGGCGCCAAGCTTGGCATTGCAACCTCGGTGGGTGTCGCGATCTTCGCCTTCTTGTCACGAGGCATGTCCGGCACCACGGAAGCCCTCGTTCAGTCCGCTCTCATACTTGTTGGCGGTGTGGTTTTCAGCTTTGGGCCGGCCGTTTTCCTACGACCCGTCGATGTGGACTCGGTCGCATGGACGGCCATGATTGGTTTGGTCGGGGCGTTGGTTTTCACCGTGGTGGATGTCGTCCTTTTCCGAAATATCAATCTCTATCACTGGACATGGGACGCCATCGGCGGCGGCAGCAGCTACTGGTATATCCCGGTTTGGTGGATGGGATCGGCGTTTCTTGCCTGGCTTGGCTCTTGGGCCGTGGCCAACGGTGGCCCCGATAGCGCAATCCCGCCGATTGCCATTCGCACCGTCGTGATGGGTGTGGTGCTCGCGGCGGTATTGATTGGCGTTGGAATCACACCATTCCATTCAGCTTCGGTTGCGTTGGCCTTTACGCTCGGTCTGGTCGTTGGCGTGCCGGTTTCGTTGATGATGCGAAAAGGGTGATACGTGTAACCCGCCGAGTCATTCGTTTTTTGGGTTGGCTGCTCACGCCGGTGATCGCGTGGGCAGCCGCTTTTTTGGGTGGACGTCTCGGGGCGCAGCTTGCCGTCTTCGTGGAATCCCCGAAACGTGGTTTTGTGTTGATGGTGTTGGGAGCGGGAATCTTTGCCGTTGCAGGGACATGGCTTTGGGCGTGGGCCATACGACGGTCGGCACGGTTGCAAGTCTGGAATCGACGCCGCGCACGGCTACACAGGGCCGAACGAGCTTCTGAAGCCAAGCAAAAGGCCGTCAGCGAATAAACGCAGTGATGCGAATTAAGGTAGGACCCTGCGAAGGATAGAACGTGATTAAGCTTTTTTTTGATCGCTGCAAGATGCTCCTAACGATTTGCGTCGCGGGAGTCGTGCCGCTTACGGCGCAGGATGGGCCCACGGCTACCGCGGCGAGAGTGACGACCCAACCGTCGGTTGATGGCGTGTTGGATGATCCGGCCTGGGCGAATGGTGGAGTAATCACCGGGTTCGTGCAAAACGAACCATTCGAAGGCCAAACCGCCACCGAGCGAACGGAGATCAGAGTCGTCTTTGACGATGAGGCCATGTACGTTGGCGCGTGGATGTTTGACAGCGACCCGACGGGCATTGTTTTCGGGGAGACCCGAAGAGACGCAAGTCTGGAAGAGACCGACGCGCTCGTGTTGATATTCGATACCTACCTGGACCGACAAAACGGTTTTGTCTTCGGTACGACACCCGCGGGAATTGAATACGACGGTCAGGTGACGCGTGAAGGCCAAGGCGGAGGTGGTGGACCGAACCAACGGCAGCAGGCAGGCTCTGGTGGCGGATTCAATCTAAATTGGGATGGAAGTTGGGACGTTGCAACATCTCGCGACGAGCGTGGCTGGTATGCTGAGTTCCGGATCCCATTTGCTACTTTGCGCTACAGAGGTGGTGGCGAGCAGGTGTGGGGGTTCAACATCTCTCGCAATATCCGGCGTCGCAACGAGCAATCGTTCTGGGCAGCCGTTCCCAGACAGTTCAACCTCTATCGCGTGTCGCGTGCGGGAGTATTGGAGGGGATCGAGGCCCCAACACGCCGTAGTCTGGGTGTCAGCCCGTACGTTTTGGGTTCAGGTGCGCGGGATTACGAACCGCAGGTTCCCGTTGGTGGTGGGGTCGCCACGGACTACAATAAAGATTTTGGTGTGGATGTGAAACTTGGCGTCACGCCGAGTCTGTCCCTCGATCTGACATACAATACGGATTTTGCGCAGGTCGAAGTGGATGATCAACAGATCAATCTTACGCGGTTCCGATTATTTTTCCCTGAGAAACGACCGTTCTTTCTCGAAAACGCCGGCACGTTTTCGATTGGGACACCGCGGGACGTCGATTTGTTTTTTAGTCGGCGGATTGGGATTGGACCCAACGGTCGGAGTGTTCCAATCCTTGGCGGTGGTCGACTGAGCGGAAAGGTTGGTGGCGTGACCTTGGGGTTGTTAAGTAT
>JAZDDC010000533.1:0-2490 GCA_036679565.1 Gemmatimonadota bacterium | reverse complement strand
TGGGCGTCACATCCGAAGCGTTGTCATCAATGATGTAACGGAACGTTGGTCATTGTGGGAAATACGTCTTCGCGCCCAGGGAGAAGTTTGGGCGCCAGCTTCTCAGGCGTACGGAGTGTATAGCTATGCACAACTGGTTGGAGTGTTGGCTGGCTCCGTGAATGTCCCTGGTGATTTCGGAAGCGGGCGGGGCATCGAGGGCGGGTTACTCGTGCGCCTTGCAGAGTCACAGTTCGCTGCGCGACTCGGCTACCGCGTCGATCGAGGCACGACCTCAGGCGGAGTACGCAAAGAGACAATTCACGCATTCACCATTTCGTTCGGCTGGGGACGCTAGGAGGACGACACAACATTCAACGCTCAACATTCAGCATTCACCGCTCAAGTATCAATTGAGTGCTTCATCTAGCTGCAGTAACGTTCCCAGTAACACATTTGCACCATTCGTTATGTCTTCCGGACGGGTGAACTCCTCCGGGGAGTGACTTACGCCGTTTACACTTGGTACGAATACCATGCCTACCGGGCATAATAAGGCTATGCTTTGGGCGTCGTGGCCGGCACCACTGGGCATGTGTAACGTGGATAGGTTCAACGCTTTGGCTGATTGATCGACCAAAGCGCGGAACCGTTCGTCCGTTGGTGCGGCTCGGCTAACGTAGAACTGATCGAAGGTAAATGTCGTTTCGGTTTGCTGCTCGATAACGCGCGTTTCGACCCGGATGGCTTCGTAAACCTGGTCGATGCTTTCCATCGTTAGGTCACGAATTTCTAAACTCAATCGCACCTCGCCCGGTATGACGTTGGGTGCACCGGGAAACGCTTCAAGCCAACCGACCGTCGCGACCTGGCGGCCCGGCAGCCTCCGTGCGATGCGATTCACCGCCGTGATAAAAGATCCCGCACCGACCATTGCATCACGACGATCGGACATAGGCGTGGTACCGGCATGGTTAGCCATGCCCGTAACAACCACGTTCCACCGTTTAATGCCGACAATACCTTCGACCACACCTATGTCGATGGATCGTTGATCAAGAATGGCGCCCTGTTCAATGTGCAATTCGAGATACCCAGCGAACGAACCGGGTTCCTTGGCCGCGTCATCGAACCGGTCGGGATCACCACCAAGAAAACGTATGCCTTCACCAATCGTCTTCCCACTCGCCGTCACGATGCCCAACTCGCGTTGCTCAACCTCACCAGACCACGCACGGCTTCCGGTTTTGCCACCCTCTTCATTTTGAAAGATCACGACCGTCAAAGGATGTCGTAAATCCAGTGAGGCGTCATGTAGCGTTCGCGCAACCTCAACGGCTCCCATCGAACCGACTTGACCATCGTAGTTCCCACCATCGGGAACGGAGTCGATGTGCGATCCAATGACAAGTGGTAAGAGGTCCGGCTCCAACCCCACTCTGTGTCCAAGGAGATTCCCGGCGAGGTCAACGCTCACGTTCATGCCAGCATCTCGTAATAGACCACTGACAAACAACCGGGCGTCTAAGTCGGCCTGGCTATATGCGACCCGACTGATACCGCCGTCCGGGGTCCGACCGTACCGCGCAAGATCGGTCAGCCGTTCGTTGAGCCGATCGCCATTTACACGTAAGGTCCCCTGACGCAAACGCCACGGAAACACCGACCCCACCAACCCAGTGGCCAACGCTACGCTAAACTGTCGTCTATGCATATGAACTTTGAACATCGAACGCCGAACTTTGAACGTCGAACGTTGAAACGTTGAAACGTTGATGCTGAGCGTTGATGCTGAGCGTTGAGTGTTGAGTGTTGAACGTTGAATGTTGACGTAGTCAGTGTCCTGCCGCGCCGCCGTCGATGTCCCGTGGATCCGCGGCGCCCATCCGCGCGCCGGTAAATGGATCGATCATGATGGCATGTACTCTTCCCTGAGAACCGCCTACACTGATGTCGTATCCCATTTGTCGAAGCTGTTCCGCAGTCGTCTCGGAAACTCCATCCGTTTCGATGCGAACGTTGTCCGGCAACCATTGGTGGTGCAGCCGCGGCGCGGCGACAGCTTGTGCAATCGACATCTGAAAATCCACGATGTTTAGCACCATGAGGAGCACCGTGTTGATGATGGTCCGGCCACCCGGGCTGCCGATGACCGCTACAAGTTCGCCGTCCCGCGCCAGAATGGATGGTGTCATGCTGGAAAGCATTCGTTTTTCAGGTCGCGCCAGGTTCGGCTCGGTACCGATGAGGCCACGGGCGGTCGTCAATCCGGGGCGCGGATTGAAGTCGCCCATTTCATTGTTCAATAGGAATCCCGCGCCCGGCACGACGATCTTCGATCCGTAACCGGCCTCCAGCGTGTACGTAACGGACACGGCCATGCCATCTCGATCCACAACCGAGTAGTGAGTCGTCTCCATACTTTCCGTGGCGAACTCCACGTCGAGCGGGTCCGACGTTCCGGCGGTGTTCGCCGCGATCGTAACGCGTAGTTCGTCAGCGTACGCCTTA
>JAZDDC010000532.1:0-2111 GCA_036679565.1 Gemmatimonadota bacterium | reverse complement strand
GTCCACGGCGGCCTTGAGCGGAACGGCTTTTCCCCGTCTCCAGCCACCGTCAGCGGTGATGACTGCCTTGGCGTCGGCGTCAGTGATCCGATCGACGAGCGCGTTGGCGCTAAAGCCGCCAAAAACGATTGAATGTGCCGCGCCGATGCGGGCGCAGGCTAACATTGCGATGGGTAGTTCCAGGACCATGGGCATGTAAATGCAAACTCTGTCGCCTTTGCGGATGCCACGTGCCTTGAGAACGTTTGCGAATTTGCACACCTCGCGATGCAGTTCGCGATACGTGAGTGTCCGAGTGTCGCCGGGCTCCCCCTCCCAGATGTATGCTGTTTTGTCGGCCGTTGGGCCGTCGAGATGCCGGTCAAGACAGTTGTAACTCAGATTGGTCTTGCCGCCAACGAACCACTTTGCGTGTGGTTCTTTCCACTCTAGAACCTTGGTCCACGGCTCAAACCAATGGAGTTCCTTGGCCACCTTGGCCCAGAATGTTTCAGGGTCGTTCACGGATTGGTTGTACAGCGCGCGGTATTCGTCGAGGCTCTTGCACCGCGAACGAGCGGAGAATTCCGGTGACGGCGCAAAGACTCGTGTTTCCTTTAACAGGCTCTCAATATCCGATCGACCCATTCTCATCCTCGATGACGTAAGTGAGTTCCGCGATTGCAGATGTTGTGCCGGAAATGCGCCCCGCGGCCAGCTAAGGTAGGGAGCCAGACGTCAAGATAACAGAGTCCAGAAGTCCCCCTGTGGCGCCGGTCCTGGCATGCTTATGTTCCGGCCGTTCTCCCACAAACTGAAACGAGGCTGGCGCAATCGAGTTTTTCGTCATTGGTGTCATTTCCGGAGCGATTGGTGCGCTGTTCGGGGTCGGGGGTGGTGTGCTCATTGTACCAGCGCTGTCATTACTCACGGGTATTGCGTTTCGCGAAGCGGTTGCGGTTAGCCTCGTGGCCGTGGCGGCCATGTCCGTTGGTGCATCCCCCGTTTTTCTTCGTCAAGGGTTAGTCGATATCCCCATCGCCATTGAGTTCCAGTTTTTCTCGGTCTTTGGTGCTGCGGCGGCTGGGTTGATGGCGCCGGTAATACCGGAGACACCTCTATACTTTCTGTTTGCCGTCGTGCTTCTGTACTCGTGTGTCAGGATGCTAAGGCCGCCTGTTGCGGCGAATGCTAGCAAACGTCCGGAAGCGCCACGGAAGCTCGGTAATGCCGCCGCCTTGGGATCCGGGGCGTTGTCCGGACTGCTTGGGGTTGGTGGCGGTGTCTTGAATACACCGGTCCTGCATTTGGTTTTTGGTTTGCCATTCCGAGTGGCTGCGGGAACGAGCATTTTCATCCTCGGCGCGACCGCTGCGTCAGCCGCTGTTATTTACCTTTTTCGGGGGGACGTCATTTTCGGCGCGGCGGCGTTGACTGCGGTTGGCGCGGGAATTGGTGCCGGACTCATGGCCGCCGTGGGTCACCGGACAGAAAAGCGATGGCTTCGGACCGCTTTCGCGGTGTTCTTGACCG
Organism: Gemmatimonadota bacterium; assembly: GCA_036679565.1. GTDB lineage: Bacteria > Gemmatimonadota > Gemmatimonadetes > Gemmatimonadales > GWC2-71-9 > JAZDDC01. The sequence goes on along the minus strand of JAZDDC010000532.1, from coordinate 599 downwards.
TGGTCGCGTTGGTCATGGTGCGCAACGGATTCGGTCAGCTTCTGAAATGATAGCAACGCGCGCAGTGCCGTTCCTCCGAACTATTGCCGGTCTTGCACTGGGCATCTTCGTGATCGGCAGCTTCTGGGGGCGTGGTGTGTTGAGTCGCTCGCCGAGCAGTGTTGCAGATATGGGCGCGAACCTCCGTCACGGGGCTGGGGATGGGTTTATGGGATTGGTGGTGATCGCAGTTTTGGTTGCTTTGCCCATGGCGATGTTGGTGGTTGCCTGGGAGGGTCGGAAATCCACACCCCGTCATCTGTGGCTGGCCCTCGCCACCTCCGGTACCCTTGCGGTTTCCGTGTTGATTGCCGTGCTCGTAGGATGAGTCGATGCAGGGTCCCTTATAGATGAATGGGCCCACGGTTTCTCCGCTTCGTATTCGGCCGCCCGGCGACAAGAGTCTCACGCATAGAGCCCTTCTTTTGAGTGCGTTGGCCACCGGTAAGAGCACCATCTCCGACCCGCTTGTTGCCGATGACACTCGATCGACCGCCACCGTGCTTCGCACAATTGGTGTGCGCATGTCGACGTTTGGGTTGGGCACACGACTTGAGGTC
>JAZDDC010000531.1:0-2639 GCA_036679565.1 Gemmatimonadota bacterium | reverse complement strand
CACGCAGCCGTTGGTGAACTGCGCGTTGCACTCTGACGAAGAGTTGCGCGAGTTCTTGGCGAAGCGCACGAAGCCCCAGTTGACGAGCGGCCGTCCCGAAGCATCGATGAACTCGTCGATCACCTCGGTCAGCACGTCGCGGGCGACTTCCATTCGCGTATCACCACCCCCGAAGTTGCTGCCCATCGAACCGGAGCTGTCGAGAACAATCCAGACGTTGTGGCGTACACCCGAGTTCAGAACATCGAGCGGATCCAGTCCGCGCGAGATGAGACACGGTGCTGCCGTGTACCCCGTCTGCACGAAGGTGAGAGCGACCACTCCCGCCACGAGAGCGAGAACCGAGCGCTTGAAAAAACTGTTCATCCTGTTAGTCATTGGTTTCCCCCAAACTCCTGCTACGGGATGGTGACGCCACCCATGTTGCCGGTGGCTTCGGCTTTGCTGTCCGGATTGCTGACGTCTGACTTGTCGTTGCCCTGTATCCCGTCGGTCGGCAAACGCACCGACATCTCGAGGCGTCGCAACGACACCGGACGTCCGGTACCCGCGCCCATCCCGTTGGGCGCCGTCCCTTCCGCCGTCAAAATCACTCGATTGTCCTCGTTCGGCTCCGACCCATAGTCCCTAGTCCCCACAACGGGGCGGCGCACCCACAAGGTGAATCCACCGTCGATATCCTGCGTGCCGTCGCCATCGAGATCGCCGAGCACGCCCGCGGGCGCGCGGAAGTCCCACATCGCCGGCGTCCCGTCGGGACGGTTCAACACCCTGCCGATGAAGATCCGGTTGCACGGTCCCACACCAGGGGCCGGGCACTGATCGATGTAGTACTGATAGTCACGACATCCGGGCGAGGTCGGATCGCACGCGCCGCCGTCGGGGTGACCGGAGCTCCGGGGCGCCAGTTCGTCGGGCACGGTGATATCCCCCACGGTTTGGCCGGGCCCTCGGGCCGGCGGCAAAATCCCCCGGAAGTCGTTGTTGATGAGAATCTGTTGGGCAAGGACGTTCTTGCCGTACTCGAGCGCGGCGTCCGCATTGAAGAAGGCCTGCTCGCCCCATCGGTAGTTGATCGCGATTTCTTTTTCCGTCGACGTCGTGAGCATCAGTGCGAGTCCGAGCACGGAGAGCACGAACAGCACCAGGACGGAGATGACGAAAGCGGAGCCTTCGTTGCCTGTGCGTGTGGTCGTTGATCGCATCCTCATCGGAAACACTCCTCGCTCAGCGGACATTGGCGGTCCTGTAAGTGGTAAAGCGCGCCTCGCCGATCACGGCGAACTGGTCTTGATTGCCGGCGGCTGCGAGGCAGCGCATTTGAATTTGAACCATCTGGAGCGGCATCCCCGTCGGCACATCGGTCACGAGCCAACGCGTCTCGAACTGCGCGCCGCCACCGGCAACGGGAAGACCGTCTGAGTCGTAGAACTGAGAATAGCCGGCGACGGTGTTGTTGACGTCCCCACCTGCCGTCAACATCGGGTTTCTCACCGTCGGCGCTACCGTGAAAAACGGTGCGGCCTTCAAGCGCTCGAGCTGTTCTTTCGCGAGAGCGCTGCATGACGTCATCCGTCCCGAGAGCGTGTTGGCGTTCGTCGACAGCACCATCATTTGCGCGAACGACAACATACCCACTGTCAGGATCACGATGGCCACCATCACTTCAATGAGAGAGAACCCGCGCTCGTTTCGAGTCGTGTTCACTTCGCGTTCAATCGCTATGCGCATTGTCATGTCTCCTCACTCCTCGATGGTGACGCGGCCGTTACGCGAGATTGAGATGAGCTTCGACAGCTGAGTGTTCGGGTCGCGCACCGTCAACTCCCACGTCAGGCCGTTGACGACGAGCACGCCAGCGCCGCCACCGAGCGCGGTCACCGCGCGCACCGAGCCGTCGGCCCGGAACAAGAGCGCGTTGAAGCCGCCCGTCGGATCAAACTCCAAGTCCTGGCCTAGGCCGATGGGCGTTCCATGTGGCGACATGACGCCGTTAGCAGGGTCTGGATCCATCGTATTGTTCGGCACGGCGGGAACCGCCCCGTAGACCGGCGCGCCCTCGACGTAATTCCGCGGCGCGTACAGCGGATAGACCGGGTCATCCCAATCGCCCGTCATAGGATTGGGATCGAGACTGGTCCACTGAAAGTCACCCTGAGCGGGGTAGTTGAAGTTGAGCAGCACGCCTCGTTGCGTGTTGAGCTTCACCGCCTGCCCGCGCGCCGATTGCATCTGCCCGGCGACACCCTGGGCTGCGCCCATGACTTTGTAATGTCGAACGAAGTTGAGCCCCATGGGAATGGAGGCCGCCGACACGATGACGATGATGGAGACCACCACCAACAGTTCGATCAGCGTAAATCCCTTTGTGCTGTTTCTGGTTTCGGAAGTCACGTGAAACCTCCTCTGGCTCCTCGGTGCAGTCCCGAGGTCCAAGTCGAGTTGTCTAGACATGCCCCCCCCTAATGCAATGCCCGGACCAACCCGCCCGATGGAGGAAAAGAGGCTGTTAGTGGTTTATTTATGTGGAGTTACAAGGGAGGGACCGTTCCCCCACTGCTACAGCGATGAGCGGAGGGGTTACCTTCGGTAACAACCATGGAAGCGAGGTTCGCAGCGTTTGGTGATCTGCGACACGT
>JAZDDC010000530.1:0-2187 GCA_036679565.1 Gemmatimonadota bacterium | reverse complement strand
CGCGCCATTACGAAAAGATACACCGCATAGGCGAGTACGATGACGCCGCCGACAATGTACGCCGCAATCATGTAACCACCGTTGTCAGGCGGCATCGTACATCTCCTTCTGGCGCAGATCGTCAAGTACGGTCAAGCCGTACCGTTGCATAACAAATCCGAAATACAAAACGGTGAACACCACAACACCGACCAGCAAGGTGGCAAGCATCGAACCGGGCATCGTAGCCCCTTCCGGTTTCAAAACAACTGGTTCCGGATGCTGTGTTCGAAACATATACACCGTCAGATGGACGAAGGGGACAAGCACGAGCCCCATCAATCCCACGACCGCGGAAAACCGTGCTCGCATGCTGCGGTCTTCGGTGGAATCCCGCAGAACCAGATAGCCGACAAAAAGCAGATAAAGAAAAAGCGTCGACGTCAGGCGTGCATCCCACACCCACCATGCACCCCACACGGGCTTTGCCCAAAACGGACCTGTACCCAACATTACGGTCCCAAACAGAATCCCAACCTCCGCGGATGCGGCGGCGGCCCGATCGGCGCGTTCATCCCGCAACCAGAGATACGCCGCGCTGAATAGCCCGGTCAACATTATGGCGACACCCGCTGCCCATGCCGAAGGAACGTGCACATACATGATCTTCTGTGCCGCCCCCTGTCGGACTTCAAGAGGTGTAAACGCCATGGCTCGCACAACAAGGAAGACAAACCCGATGAGTCCGATGACCGTCAGGATTTGGCCACGGCTAAGAAGACGGAGTGCATTGGTGCGGTCAGTCATTGATCGAGCGTCGCACTAAAAATGAGAATCGGTATCACAACAAAAACCAGGTCAAAAGCTGCCAACAACTTAAACCAACCCATCATCTCACTCAAAGGGCGATTTGCCAAAATGCGTGAGGTGAGCTGGACCGCCCCAACGACTGGCGGCACCATAAATGGTAATAGCAGCACCGGCAGCATCAATTCCGCAAAGCGGGTCTGGACAACAATGGAACTCAACAACGTTCCGACCGAAACCATGCCGATGGTTGCAAGGACCGTAACCCCGGCAAGCAAAGGTAGGTTGGCAAAAACGGGTACGCCGTAAAACAATACAAAAAGCGGGAACGCCACTAGTTGGATTGTACCGACAAAGATGAGATTGGCGGCGAGTTTTCCCAGAAAAATGCCAGTGACACTTGGGAACGTCATCAAAATCCCGGCCATCGCGTCGTTTTCTCGCTCGATGGCAAAGGCGCGATTCAAATTGAGGAGACCAGCAAAGCTGAACGTGACCCACAACGCCGCGGGCGCGATCTCAAGCGCGGAAACGGCTGTTGGGTCCCTCGCGACGTACAATATGGCGAGGACCAGAATCGCAAAGACCAAAGAAGACAACAGGGCGGTGCGAGTACGCATTTCGATTTGCACGTCTTTCGCCGCAATTGCCCACGCCACCCGAAGTACATCATGCATTGGCGAGCAACTCTCGGTATCGACAATTGACGTCCGCCACGGTCATACCGTCCACAGGTAAAGGTCCGTGTAAACGGCCCCCAACCAGAAATCCGACGCTCGATGATGACGAAAGCAATCGGTCGATCTGATGTGTGACGACAACCGCGGCGCGGGGCGTTCCATCAGATCCACTGAGAAGACCAAGAACCAACGAACACCCCTCCTCGTCTAAACTGCTCAAGGGTTCGTCCAGCAACAGTACGTCCGGGTCGTTTAACAATGCTCGAGCGATGGACAGCCGCTGCTTCATACCTCTGCTGTAGGTCATCACTCGATTGTCTTGCCATGTTGTCAATCCTACCAACTGCAGGAGTCGGTGAATAACCTGCCGATCCACGCTGCCCTTTAGACGTGCAGCGAACACGAGGTTCTCAACCGCTGTCAAGGTTTCATATAGGTGTGTTTCGTGCATGACGGCGTAGATGCTTCCATGCCGTTCTACGCTCCCCTCGTTGGGTTGCATCAAACCGGCCAACATCTTCAACAGCGTGGTCTTCCCCGCTCCGTTCGGACCCAATAGCACTACCACATCGCCCGCCGAAACCGACAGGTCAACCCCCCGAACAATGGTTCGGAACCCGTAACGCCGAGTGGCGTTTCTTGCTACGAGAAGCGGACCTTCATGCATGTGACACGATAACTATCGGCCGCCGGCCCGGACCGCACGTCCGACGCGGTGTTT
>JAZDDC010000053.1:0-2621 GCA_036679565.1 Gemmatimonadota bacterium | reverse complement strand
GCGCCGGTAAGTCTGATCAACGCGACCGTTGTTGCGGAAGAACGGAACATTGCGCTTTCGCGTCGAATCAATCGATCGGTTTCCGGGTTTGAAGTGTCGATCGAAGTAAAACTTCAAGTGGATGGACGATCCATTCGTGTGGTTGGCGTACCGGTGCAGGGTACATCAGGTCGTATCGTTCGTGTCGATGAGTTTGTTGTCGATATCCCCGCGGAGGGTTGTATCGTCGTGTTACGAAATCGCGATGTACCGGGTGTGGTTGGCCGGGTGGGAACCCTCTTGGGCGAATCAGGCGTGAACATAGGTTTTTATCACCAGTCACGATCCAATGCATCGGGGCAAGCCATGGCCGCCATCGCAGTGGATCAAAAACCTTCGCGCGACGTGCTCGATCGACTACAACAGCTCGAGGACGTAGAGGGTGTTTGGTGTGCAATGCTCGATGAATCTAACCGGAGCTGATACGCACCAATTAAGTACCGCTCTTGACCAACGTAAATGATGCGACGTTAGCTGTAAGTTCCTGCGACGCTTCGGCCAGCTGCGTTGCCGATCGGGCAATCTCTTCACTTGTCGCTGTCTGCTCTTCGGCGGTCGCTGCGATTTGCGACACCGCAGCAACCAACGATTCCGTGCCGGCGGCCAAACTTCGTAACCGTTCCGTGATCTCCGCGACGAGTTCACGCGCTTCGTCGGCCGATGTCGAGATCACGTCCGTCCAGGTACCGTTGTCGGCCGTGGCCGTTGCAACCTCTTCGAGTCCGCGCGCGGCCGATTCTGCAACCTGCTGGATGGCTGAACTGCCCTCGGCAATACGTTTGAGACGAAGCCGTGTCGTGTCGATTGTTTGCAAGACACGACTTACTGTTTGCGACGCCGCCTCGGCAGCGCGTCCGGCCTGACTGGCGAGATTTCTCACCTCGTCGGCCACTACTCCGAATCCTCTGCCCTCCCCCGCGTCAGCCCTCGATGCTTCGATGGCCGCGTTCAGGGAAAGCATCTTCGTGTCCGCGGCGATTCGCCGCGCTTGAGTCACAAATTCTTGTATCTCGACCGACATCTGCGCGAGTGATTGAGCTTCGATTGCCCCTTGGTCGATATCCTCGGCAAGGCGGGTCAGTTCATCACGGCTTTGTAACAACCGTTGCCGATGTTCGTCGGCCGATGTTTTGAGCGCACTATTGCGATCGACCGATCGTGTCGTGCCCTCGGCGAGTTTGGAGGCGATCGTAAGAATCTGTTCGGCGTCCATAGACGTCCGTCGAATGAGTTCAGCCTGAGTGGTTGTTTCGACAATGAGGTCCTGGCAGGTCTTTGCCATGAGGTGCGCGGAGGCCGCTAATTGTTCGGTGCTAGCCGAAATTGCCGCGGCCCGAAGGTTGGACTCATCGGCGGAGCCACGAATGGCGCCAACCAAACCACGGAGGGCAGTGACCATTCCCTCGATGGCGTGGAGCAATTCGCCCACCTCGTCGGCGCCGGAGTGCTCCGATAGGTGTACTGTCAGATCGCCATGCGCAACGCGGCTTGCCACGACGCCCGCTGCGACCACGGGCCGAGTCACACGCCGATCCAACCAGCGTGTCATTGTCAGTAACACGACGAGGGCAAACACGAGCGTGATGCCACTCGTCGCGAACAGCGAGCGACGAACCGCCCCCGCCGCACCGGTGGCCAGCTCAAGGGCGTCGGTCCCGACGATCCACCAGCGACCAGCGTCAGTGGGCGCCGTGGCAACCAGTACCGCTCCGCTGTCCGCTGTCTGGAGGGAAATGACGCGGACAACGTCCGTGAGAGGAATGGAATCCGCGTGGGGTAGTGGTTGCTGAGCGCGGGTGGGGTCGTTCGAAACAACGATCGTACTCGTTGCGTCTACCACATCAATACCGATGTTTCCTTCTTGTCCCTCCGCCAAAAGCGCGGACAGGTTGGCCAGATCCACCACACCCTTCAAAACGCCCACCGCGCGTTGGTTCTCGATGTCGTAAATTTGGACGGCATGCTCGATGGCAAAAACACCTGACGATTCGTCTACTAAGGGCTGGCTCTGGTACTCGCCGTTGGTAAAGGCCTCCTGCCACCACACCTCGTCAGATTGCACCACGTCTGTTGTCACGTTCGTCGCGGCGACGTTCAGTCCGTGTGCCTCGGTGAAAAACACTTCCGCAAACGCGCTCAGGGCCTGTAATGCGACGAGGGTCTCGCGGGCGCGCGAGTTGGGATCGAGTTCGCGTGTATTGGTGAATTGCAGTTCGAGGTCCGCAGTGGCTATTTGGTCCAGTCCTTGGCTTTCGACCGTCGCGGATGCATCGCGTGCCGCATCGACGATCGACGGTGTTTGGGCCAACAGGCGAAGATCGTCGCGGCGTTCGCGGAGGTATTGCGTTACCGTGACCGAAGCTCGTCTTGTCCTCCCGACGAGGTGCTCTCTAGCGGTGCGCTCGATTTCGGCCGTCGTGGTGCGTCCGGCAAGCACGGTCATCGCGGCTACCACGGCGATGGTGGTTGGCGCGCCGATCCAGAGCACGATTCGGCGAAGTTTGGAAGTCGCCTGAGTCATAGGTGTCAAACTAAGCTAGAAAACGGTCCCCCGCCGCAGCAAGACAAACCCGGGCCCAATG
>JAZDDC010000529.1:0-4721 GCA_036679565.1 Gemmatimonadota bacterium | reverse complement strand
GTGTATTCTCCTCTTTGGCTGGTGAACGTCTATCCGAATACTTACTTTCCGATGATGAACGATCTCGAAACAGTCATGCAGGCGGAAACCCTCGGCGCTGGCGCGACTATGAACTGCCCGGCCGTGTTCCTCAAAGACGCGGCATAACTCGAGGCAACCGCGGTCATGATCGACCAATTCGACCGCCTCAAATCCGCCCTCGCCGATCGGTATCCGATTGAGCGCCCGCTCGGCGCCGGCGGCATGGCGACCGTCTATCTTGCCCGTGACCTGAAACACAACCGTCAGGTCGCGGTCAAGGTCCTCCGGCCGGAACTCACCGAGTCGATCGGGGCCGAACGGTTTTTACGAGAGATAGAGATCGCCGCGCGCCTGACCCATCCGCACATCCTACCACTGCACGATTCGGGTGAAGCCGACGGGTTCCTCTACTATGTCATGCCGCACATTGAAGGTGAATCTCTGCGTGGCCGGCTCACAAAAGAACCGCAGCTGTCGGTCGTCGATGCACTACGCGTGACCAAGGAGGTTGCCGATGCGCTGAGTTACGCGCACTCGCACAACGTCGTGCATCGCGACATCAAGCCTGAGAACATACTGATGCAAGCCGGGCACGCCCTAGTGGCGGATTTTGGCATCGCGCGGGCAATGAGCCTGTCCACGGTTGGTCGTTTGACAGCGACGGGCGTGGCTATCGGTACACCCGCGTACATGAGCCCGGAACAGATCAATGGCGAACCACATCTGGACAACCGGAGCGACATCTACTCTCTGGGGTGTGTTTTGTATGAGACGCTGGCCGGCCAGCCCCCGTTTACAGGCCCCACGGTAGAGAGCATCTGTCGACAACACGTGTCGGCGGACCTGCCGTCCGTGACGACAATTCGACCACTCGTGCCGGATGGTGTGGTCGCCATCATCAATGCCACACTCGCCAAAACGCCAGCCGATCGGTACGCATCGGCGGACGCGCTCGCCGAGGACCTGAATCTTCAACTGGCGTTGGCGACAGATCCTTCTCGGGCAATCTCACCTGTGAAACCACTCGCGCGACGATGGCCGATGGTGGGTACACTTGCCGTCGTGGGTGCCCTTGCACTCTTGGTGGCGGCGTTCGGTTGGTTGCGGACTGAGTCACGATCCAACCCCCGGGTCGTCTCGACGCAACAGCAGGTGACCTTCGTCGGGAACGTCGTGCGGGCCAGCATTTCGCCCCAGGGTGATTTCCTGGCCTATACGACGAAAGGGGCCGATGGCATGACCTTGATGGTGCATGACCTCGAGAGCGGATCTGCCATTGAGATCGCGTCGAGTCCTCGCATCGACTTTCCCGTGTGGTCAAGCGACGGACGGCAGATCCTCGTTGAGAGCGGCCCTCCAGATGCATCTGCACACAAGGTATACCCGCGTCTTGGTGGCGAACCGTATCCCCTTCCCATCGTAGGCGGGATCGCCCGTTGGTCGGCGGACGGCCGGCAGGTGTTCAGCTGGTCCACCGACTCGCCTGACATCTACGTCTACACAATTGCAGCTGACTCGGTCACACGGATCCGAGCCGCCGATACCAGCGCCTGGCTTCACGAGGTGGCACAACATCCGCGTGGTGATGCGTTGGCCGTGCTTCACGTTCAGCGGAGTGGATCGGGAAGTAGCATCTGGCGCCTCGCCATCGACCCTGGACAAGGACTGGCGGGATTGCCGCAGGACTCCGCGGGTCGCCTTATCGTGCAACAATCAGAAGTGTTGATTGAGGATGATGCGCAATTGCTTTCAGTTGAGTGGTCGCGTGCAACAGACGCACTTTATTACCTTCGCGAGGATCAAAGCACCCATCAATTGTGGAAGCTGCGGACTAAGCCAAATGGGGCCGCCCTGGGTGTGGCCCCGGAACTTCTCCTGTCCGGACTCGACGTGCCCACACAGACGTCCCGTATCGGGTTATCGATCCTTTCGCTGACAGACGACGGGTCGCAACTCTTCTTTGTTAAAGGGCGGCCATTCTGGAACCTTTGGGCCATGCGGCCGAGCGGAGACGGATGGGTCGTGCAGCCCTTCACGAGCGGCACGGCGACCAACATCGCACCGCATGCGTCTCCGGATGGGGAATGGGTGGCGTACAATTCGAGGGAGGGCGGACGCACAAATGTCTTCATCGCGCCCTCAAACGGTGGCACGCCGCGCCAACTCACCCATCTCGATTCGGTAACGGGGTATCCCGTCTGGTCACCTGATGGGGAATCGATCGCTTTTGGGGTCCGACGGAATGGTCGAAACGTGGTGGCGACGGTAGCGGTGAACCCCGCCACGGTGAAGGTATTCGACGCGACCGAGTTATCGGGCAATGGGACTATTACATGGGCCCCGGGGCTCGATATCCTCTACCAACGGCCGGAACTCCGAAACTTCCACTTTCTCAATCCGGACACTGGAGAGGAGCGCCCGCTGTTGAGTGCAGACTCGGCGGCAGTCGGGTTTTCGCTCCAGGCTCACTACTCACCGGACCGAACGCGGTTGGCACTGTTGCGAAACCGTAGGGGAGACTTGGCCGGTATCTACGTTCTTTCCCTGGTAGACGGCACGCAGAAGCGACTCAATACCCAACCCTATGTGAGTCCGATGGGGTGGTCTCCCGACGGCCAAACCATCTATGCGCTTTCACAAGATCGGTGGGGAGTATTGGCCGTTCCGGTGGACGGCGACAGTCCGACCCTGTTGCACACGTTGCCGTTCGCAGCCAGCTGGGTCGCCACAACATACCAGGGTCACTGGTTTGTGTTCTCTGCGCCTGGTGCTACTGGTGACGTGTGGCGGATCGAAAACTTTGACGTGGAGCGGTAGCGCGGGCGCCAATCGGCGCATGTACTGGATAGTCAGGGCAATATCGATCAAGGGCGGGGCGGTGGAACCATCCGGGTACCGCGCATGAATTGCATCTTTATCACCAGCAAAAACAGATGGCTGGCTGATCAACCCGTCACCGGTTGTCGCGTCGCAGTCAGAGTCGTCAATCTCGACCGTGACGATCAACCGATCGCGAGGCGCACGGACGGACGGCCAAAGCTGTCTACGCCTACGCCATTGAGGACCTGCAGTGGTGGGAAAAGCAGCTCGGCCGTTCGCTCGAATGTGACGAATTTGGAGAAAACTTCACCACCGAAGGGATTGCCGTGGACCTGGGTCGAGAATTGGCAGCGGAAAACGAAAAGTCGCCCTACGGACACTCCGGCTCCTGGATGTTCTTAGGTATGCCCTCGCTAATTGACGCGAGTGGAGCATGGACCTCAAGTTAACAGGCCAGTCGGCGGTCAGACATCGTATTCCTTATAACAGTAGGGACAACGACCCCGGATGAACCCAGACCGATTGATTCTACCTGGTTATACGGTCCTCGAGACGCTTCATCGAGGGCGAACGCGGACCGTTTATCGGGCGCGGGGTGAAGGAAGCGACATCACAGTCATCGTGAAGACGTCGCCGGACGGGACCCAACCGGCAGCGGCGCGCACCGCCTTGGAGCGAGAGGCCCGCATCCTGGAAGGACTCACCTTCCCCGGCGTACCACAGATGGTTGATCTGGAGTTGCGTGGTAACAAACCCGCTCTGATCATGGAAGATCTCGGCGGTAACACGCTGTCCACCCTGATTCGTGAGAATACGCTGGGGCTCGTTTCTCGACTGGCCCTGGCCCGTCATGTGGCGGAGATTTTGGAGTCGATTCACGCGCACGGCATCGTACACCGCGACATCAATCCCGCTAACGTGCTGGTGGACGCGGCGACGCTCACCGCGGCCATCATCGACTTCGGCCTTGCCACCGAACGTTCAGAACCGCAAACCGACGCGGCGAACACCGGAACTCTGGAAGGGACACCGGCCTATGTATCGCCCGAACAAACGGGGCGGACGAGTTGGGAAGTGGATTATCGAAGCGACCTGTACTCATTCGGCGCCACCCTCTACGAACTATTCACTGGACGACGTCCGTTCGACGCGGACGATCCACTCAAGGTAATCCACGCACACATCGCGCTACAACCGGCGCCGCCGGACACTCTCGATGCCACCATCCCAACCACGCTTTCCGCGATCATCCTGAGGTTATTGACCAAATCACCGGAAGAGCGATATCAAGGCGCGGCAGGATTGGTTGCCGATCTGTCTCGTTGCCTCGATGAGTTGCAGACCACTGGCGTCATTAGCCCATTCGTGCCGGGAACCCACGATCTTGCCGAACAGATCGCTTTACCGGACCGGCTCTATGGGCGCGATGCTGAAATCGCGGCGCTTGAAGCCGCACTCACCCGGGCACGTAACAGGCAAGGTGAATTGTTCCTCGTCGCCGGGTATTCGGGCATAGGAAAGACCTCCTTGGTTCAGAAGCTGAACGGTCCGCTTTCGACAGACGGTGGGCATTTTGTGTCTGGTAAGTTCGATCAGTTCGTGCGAGGAACCCCGTACACCGCGATTCGAGAGGCGTTCGGTAAACTGGCTGCACTACTCCTGATGGAGTCCGACGACCAAATTCGCGGATGGCGTGACTCCTTGATGGAAGCTCTCGGCACCAGCGGCCAGGTCATCCTCGATCTGTTGCCTGAGTTTGAACCGATTCTCGGTCCGCAACCTCCTGTTCCGGTGCTCGGACCAACGGAAGCACAAAACCGTTTCAATCGAATCTTCGGAAGATTCCTGGGCGCGTTGGCCCACCCCGCACAGCCACTGGT
>JAZDDC010000528.1:0-2812 GCA_036679565.1 Gemmatimonadota bacterium | reverse complement strand
ACCATTCACCAAGACAACGGTGCATTGGAGGAAGTAGAGGATCTGTGGCGTTCTCACCTGTACCGAGCCATCGTTTACATGCAGATCGGTGACATGTATGACGATTTCGTGTACTCAGATCGCGCGGAAGCCGCACCACCGATTGGCCCGGCGAATATGGGCACCATGACGTACGGTGAGGCCATGACAAGCCTCAGTGCCGTTATCACCAGCAGTGGTGACGCCGACAATGTGTTGGCAGCACGGGCAATGCGAGCACGCGCCGCACACGGCCTGGCAGTTTGGAGCACGCTCCACAACGGGTTTAACCCAACGGCGGGGACGTTTCCCGGCACGGTGGATGCGGGGCAGGCAGCACTCGACGACGCAAATTTCGTCATTGCCAACGCGGACGCCGATTGGCGCTTCGTGTTGGAGTACGGGTCGTCAACCGTCACGTCTGCGCTCCACAACTGGGTGAATTCCCGTCAGGAACAGCGGATCGGTCCGGCGTACGCCACACCCTCCGCGACAGATCCAACGTTCGAAGCGGTTGCGCTGGAAGACATTATCGATGTTGGTACGGTCTCTCCGGAGCTATTAACCGCCGTCACGGGTTTTGTCGCCTCAACACGGGGCACACCCGCGACGATGGTGTCGGCACGTGAGATGCACTTGATCATCGCAGAAGCTGCGCTGGCCGGTAACGGTGGCGCTGACTTCACGACGGCAATCAATGCATTGCGCGCGCTCGACGGCCTCACGGCATTCTCCGGGCAAGTCAACGAAGTGGATCTGCTGAATCATCACCGACGCACTGATCTGTATCTGCAGGGCAAGCGTCTAGCAGATCACTACAGGTTTGGCGATGCATCGCGTGAGTGGCTGGCAGGTTCTTCGGCCCTCGCAGCACCAGGCACTTTCTTCCCGATTCCGTCGAACGAGTGTCAGGCAAACCCGAATATTCCGAATAGTTGCTAATAGAATTCGGAAATCGGAAAGTAGAAGCATGAAAAAAGGTCGGTGCGCAAGCACCGGCCTTTTTTCGTAACCATCGACATGACAACAACCAACGCCGCACCACCACCACCCGCCCGCTGCGTTCCCGGGACTACAACCCGTTCACTCGCACGTACCGCCATCCGCCTTGGCTAAGCGACTGTACCGCTGGACCGCAAGACTCTACGCTCTGAACGCCAGGTACACAAAAGGGGCCCGTCGCGAATGACCGGACCCTTTGAATCCATCTCAGGTTAGAACCTAATTCACTTGTTGGGGATCAGGTGGAATTCGATCGGGGGCGTGACCTGACCTTGGGTATTGTCCCCACCGGGATCCGCAAGGAAATCAAACATACCGTATCCGATTCCCACAATGACTGCCAACGCCACAACCGTGCGCATGGGATGCAGCGTGCGTCGCTCCATCATGGGAACCTTTCCACGATCCATGTAAAACACAGCCCCCTTGGGATCGTATCTGGTGCCGAACCGCGAGTAGAGCCACTGACCCCACAGCGCTAGCGAATCGCTTGAAGCGGAGTACACCGTGCCTTCTATGCGATTCACTTCCTCCACAGTAATCTCACCGATGTCAAAATCTCGCGCGGGAGATAGGTGCGCCCGCACCTCAACACCAGACGCCGGCACAGTATCCCCGACCGGTTGGTATGTGTAGCAGCTCGCACCGCTCAACATGAGAATCGCAAACCCAAATCGTCTCATTGGTAACCTCCATTCGTATCCAACTTGCCTTAGTATACCCCGGGCACCCAACCAGGGTCACGCCTCGGTACTCAAGACGCCGGTTGTCCGGACACTCTTTGCGGCACGACCGTCAAATATGTTTCGCCCGACTGGCCATTCCCCAGCTCCCCCACCGCACCACCACCCCAACAGTACGCGCCGCCGTTGGTCGCGATGCCACAGGCATGATGAGTGCCCACCGCGAGCGTACTGAAGAACAAATCCGTATCTACCTCAACCGGTGTGAATGCGCAGCCAAACTGATTGATGATCTGCCCCAGCTGGTCACTGACTGTGCAGGTCTGAGGAGATACGCTCCCGTGTTGACCCAACTCGTTGGCGCCCCAACAAAACGCCTCTCCTAAATCGGTCAAACCGCAAGAAAAATTGCCTCCCGCCCAGACCTTCGGGAAGAAAATGAGACTGTTCAGTAGCGCCGGGACGTTTCGATCGACACTCCCGTTTCCGGTCTGACCGAATTCCGCCCTGCCCCAACAGTAGGCCTCACTGCCATCCGAACCACACGTGTGCTGGTTTGCCGCAGCCACGGTTTCGAAAAGTATGCCACCCATGGCTTGGACGGGTAACCCACTTGCTACCGTAGTTCCGTCACCCAACTGGCCAGAGCTGTTGCGACCCCAACAAAACAGCTCGTTTGCCGTCGTCGTCCCACAGGCGTGAAAGTTTGCTGCGCTGATTGACGTGTAGGTCCGTCCGCCGTCGAGAAGAACCGGCGCAGTCTGATCCGTTGTTCCTCCGTCGCCAAGTTGGCCCTCCCCATTCCATCCCCAACAATACCCAGCGCCACCCATCGCAACACCGCACGTCAACGAGCCGCCGGCCGACAAACTCAAAAAGGAAAGCCCGCTCGAAATCGGTACCGGAACACCCCTAGACGTCAAACTTCCGTCGCCAAGCTGGCCATTAAAGTTGAACCCCCAGCAGTATCCGGTGCCATCGGTCGCAACACCACAGGTGTGGCCGGCACCCGCAGTGAGCGACTCAAATGTCAGTCCTCCCTGCACCGCCACAGGCACGTTTCGATCGCCTTCAACATCATTTCCCAACTGGCCGTGTTGGTTCCAACC
>JAZDDC010000527.1:0-5732 GCA_036679565.1 Gemmatimonadota bacterium | reverse complement strand
GGGTTTGGTTTGGCAACCAGACTGCTAACACGGTGACAGTCGTGGACGCCACATCGTGGAGTGTGGCCGATGTGATCGAAGGAGAGGGTATCGCCGAGCCACATGGTATAGCAATGTCGCCTGACGGCGATCACGTGTATGTGTCGAACCGCAATGTGAAGGGTGAGTACGCACCGGGCGGGGGCGCCACAGCGTCAGGGAGACGGGGCAACGTGGTCGTGATAAACGCGGCGACCAGGACTATTGAACGGGTGATCGAAGTTGGCCGATACGCGGCCGGGATCAGTACCCAGTCGAGACATTGAATTCACGAGGAGTGACGGTCACTGTGGGATTTCACGATCATCAAGTCCGAAGTCGAGTGCTGCTGGTGATGGGCCTCTCGGTAACTTTGCTTAACTGTTCGGCGCGTTCACAAATGGCGCAAGCTCCTATGAGTCAGACGGCTGCCGCATTCGTCCGCAGTGTGACACCGTTCTCGGTGTTTGACTCGACCGGTCGCGAGTACGGTCATCCGTTTCTTGGTGGCCTAAATATTCCTCGCCCACAGTTGGTTGATATAGACGGGGATGAAGATCTCGACCTCTTCATACAAGAGTACTCGAACGCGATCATGTTGTTCGAGCGAGTGGGTCTCGATGTGGAGTCGGGATTCCAGTGGAGGACCTTGCAATTTGAAGGGTTGGATGTCGCGGAGTGGTATCGTTTTGTCGACCTCGATGGAGATGGCGATTACGACCTGCTGGGTGAGCAGCCGTTCAGTTACATACGCTACTACCGCAACGATGGAACGCCCAACCAACCCCGGTTCGTGTTGGCTGCCGATACGTTGCGTGATGTATCGGGGAATGCGATTTTCTCGGATCGTCAGAATATTCCAAACGTTACAGACATTGACTGCGATGGTTTGTTGGACCTTTTCATTGGACGATTAACCGGTACGGTCATGCGTTACGAAGAGACGTCGCGCGATGCCGAAAACGTGCCGGTGTTTAGGTTGGTCACGGAGCGTTTCGAGGATATCGAGATCGTCGCGCAAATCGGCAGTTTGCACGGTGCAAACACCATGGACATGGCCGATGTGGACGATGATGGTGATCAGGACCTTTTCTGGGGTGACTTCTTCGAGCCCGGTATCCTGTTCGTCGAAAACACCGGCACGTGCAGCAGCCCGTCGCTGCGCGGCGAACCGGTTTCGTTCCCAACAAACAACCCGTTGGCGACAAGCGGGTACAATGCGCCGGCGCTGGGTGACATGGACAACGACGGTGATCAAGACATGGTCGTTGGTGTGCTTGGCGGCGCGTTTAACCCGAATCGTACAACGGTCAACAATCTGCATTACCTCGAACAAACAAACCCGGGCGAATTTGTTGACCGGACGTCTCGACTCATCACAACAGTGGACGTCGGAAGCGAGAGCATCCCAGCCTTTGTCGATCTCGATGGTGACGGTGATCTCGATTTGATACTCAGCAATAAGATCGAGCAGTCGAATCAACAGACCGGTCGCATGTACTACTTCGAGAATACCGGTACAACGCGGGCACCGACGTTTGCCTGGAGGGGGCCGTGGTCGTTTGATGGTGCCTACCACTATGCACCAACCTTTGCCGACCTGGACGCCGATGGCGACTTTGACATGCTGCTCGGGAACTGGCGAGACGAGTTGGCGTATTATCGAAACGATGGCGACAGTCGGAGCCCGCGTCTGGTCTTGGCAGACTCGGCGATAGTCGAACTGACTCGTGGCAGCAATGCGGCGCCTGCTCTGGTTGACATCGATGACGATGGCGACATGGATCTGTTTATCGGTGAATCGTCCGGCACCATCAATTTTTACCGCAATGTTGGGTCGGCTGCGATGCCGCAATTTGAGTTGGTGTCGGATCGGTTCGATGAAATCGATATTGGTCGAAGAAGCTTCCCAACATTCGCAGATGTCGATGACGACGGTGACGTGGATATGGTGGTTGGCCGTGAGGTAGGCGGTACACTCCTGTTCCGCAACGAGGGCAGTCGTCAAGAAGCGTCATTTGTTGTTGATTCGTCGTTTGTCGTTCCTCTACCCCCGTTTTCGACGCCTAAGTTCGTGGATATCGATGGCGATGGAGACCTCGATTTGTTCTCGGGGGGCGTTGCTGGGGGCATCGTTTTTTTTGAGAAGCGGTAGTTGACGAGCCACGAAATCCACTAAATCCACGAAAAAACAAACAAAATGTCACGGAATCAGTGTTTTCCGTGGCATTTTTTTCGTATGACCATAATGCCCTCCTCCGGGAATGACTTCTCACTGCTCATTGTCAAATAGTGTCGTTGTGACTATTGTCAAATTGACTATTATCTACGACATGAAACTAGGTGCTCCATGGGTCCCAATGACGCCAAGACGGTCTCGTCACTTCTCCCGCTCAATCCGATTGTTTTCAATGTCCTTCTGGTGTTGATCGAAGAGGAGCGGCACGGCTACTCGATTGTGAGAGAAATCGAGGCCCGGATGGGTGACGGGAAGCGCATCGAGCCGGGAAATTTGTATCGGACACTTCGGACCCTCCTTTCGCAGGGTCTGATCGAGGAAACCGGTGGCAAGACTGATTCGGAATTGGACGATCAACGACGTCGGTATTTTCGGATCTCGGATCTTGGCCTACAGGTGGCCAGAGCAGAAGCGCGCCGCTTGGAAGGGTTGGTGACCGCGGCTCGCACTCACAACCTGCTCGCCGGACCGGGCGGGCGGGTCTGATCGATGACGTGGCGTACTGACGATACGGCGGCCGATCGATTCTATCGGCTGCTGCTCATTGCCTACCCTTCTCGTTTCCGGCGGGATTTTGGGGACGACATGGTGCAGCTCTTTCGCGATCGCCGTCGCGACGGTGATTCAGGATTTGGCCATTGGGCACGTGTCGCCGGTGACGTGCTACGGCAAGCTTTTCTGGAGCGAACACAACGACAGGTCCGACATCGGTACGGCTATGCGCCGTCAAGTGGGCGCGGTCCGAACTTGGATGGGGACTATGGCAACCAGGTAAAAAAGGATTGGACGCAGATGTTTGACACAACACGACAAGATATTGGGTATGCGCTTCGCATGTTCGTCAAGAACCCAACGTTCACAGTTATCGCCATCGTTACGCTGGCGCTTGGTATAGGAGTCAACACGGCAATCTTCAGCCTGATCAATGGCGTCGTGTTGCAGCCTCTACAGTTTGGTGAGCCAGGGGATCTGGCGGTTGTTTGGGAAACCAGTGCTCTGGAAGGGGTCGAGACGAGTGAGACGGCCGTTGGTACGTTCCTCGATTGGCGTGAGAAAAACGAAGCGTTTGAGGATGTCACGGCGTGGACCTGGGACACGTTTGTGTTGCAGGAAGAAGATGATTCTGAAGTACTCGACGGCGTTTGGGTTTATCCCAACTTCTTTTCCGTGTTGCAGTTCAATCCGATGTTCGGGCGCACTTTTGTCATGGACGATGCGCCTGCAGGCGTGCGCAGCAATGTCGTACTCATAAGTCACACGCTTTGGCGCGATCGTTGGGGTGCGAATCCCGGTGTCGTGGGCCAAACGATCAGATTGGACGGCAATCCTGCAACTATCATTGGCGTGATGCGTCCCGACGTTGCCGCACCGGAGGCCAACGTGGATATTTGGGTGGCCGCCGGTTTCCAGAGCCCAACACGATGGGAACGACACCAGCGTCGTTACAACATCCTTGCCCGATTAAAACCAGACGTCACGATCGGCCAGGCTCAGGCAGATATGTCTCGGATCTCTGCGGACCTCCGCGCGGGACAATACTCAGACATCTATGAAGGTTGGGACGCGATCGTCGTTCCGTTACGGGAGGAAGTGGTCGGTGATGTGCGTGCAACACTGACGATCGCATTTGTGTCTGTTGGCCTCGTGTTGCTGATCGCATGTGTCAACATCGCAAACATGCTCCTTGCACGCGCCTCTGCCCGGCAACGCGAGATCGCAGTTCGCTCGGCGTTGGGTGCGGGCAAGGGCCGTATCACGCGACAACTGTTGACCGAAAGTCTTATCCTAGCGTTTGCTGGTGGTCTCGCTGGTGTCGTCGTTGCGCTGTTTACGCACAAGTTGCTTCTCGCGTTTGAACCGGGAATTATTCCGCGTGCGGAGGAGTTGTCGATCGATCTCTTGGCGCTGGTGTTCGCGGTCACCGTGGCCCTCTTTACTGGATTTGTGTTTGGCCTTGTGCCCGCCTTGCAGGGAACACGTTTCGATTTGCATGGCGCGTTGAAGCAGGGCGGTGCCAAGGGCATGACGGCTAGCAAAGGTCATAGCCGGTTGCGCGGTGGACTCGTTGCTGCGCAGCTCGCGCTAGCGACCGTGTTGCTTTGCGGAGCAGGTTTACTGATTCGTTCGATGATGGAGTTAGGCAAAGTCGATCCGGGGTTTGATTATCAGCAGACAGCGGCAGCGAGGATTTTTCTCGATGGCAATAGATTCCGTGACCAGGCTGCCGTTGACGGATATTATCAGGAAGTTCAGCAACGTCTTGCCGATCTTCCCGGGATCGATGCCGTCGGCGCATCATCGGCGTTGCCCATGGATCCGATGGGCATTGGATACGACCTACCGTATCGCCTTGAGGGGCAGGGCGGGTTGTCTGGCAATCAATTGCCCGCCGCGGACTTTCGTGTGGTCACGCCGGGCTATTTTGACGCCATGGGCATCCCCTTGAGATCGGGCAGACGCTTTACCACGGCGGATCGCTCCGGCACGATCCAAGTCATGCTTGTTAATGAAGCTATGGCGGAACAGGCGTGGCCGGGCAAGGATCCGGTCGGCCAAGTGATCAACACTCCGTCAACAAATTGGAACGAGTTTGAAGTTGTTGGTGTCGTTGGTAACACGCGGTACTACGGACTGGACAGCGAACCCCAACCAGAAATGTATGTGGTACTCGGCCAGGTACCTCGGAACACACTATCGTTGGTCGTCCGAACCGCACGAGATCCTGCCTTGATTGTTGATGCCGTACGACGAGAGATCATTGCGCACGACCCCGCAATGCCAGCACATAGCGTTATTCCGTTAGCAGACCTCATTTCCGAAACGGTGGCGGCGGAACGTTTCTATGCTTTGGTTCTCGGCGTCTTTGCTGCCGTGGCGCTCGCACTCTCAGCGGTTGGCATTTACGGCGTCCTTTCATATTGGGTCAATCAGCGCACGAGCGAAATCGGATTGCGTATTGCCCTGGGTGCGTCGGCTTCCGGAGTGCGTCGGCTTGTTGTTGGACATGGTATGTCGTTTACCGGAATCGGTGTGCTCATCGGGCTTGCAGGTGCAGTCGTATCCACACGTGTGCTCTCCAACGTGCTGTTTGGCGTAGGGACGGCCGATCCATTGACGTTCGTCGGCGTGACCGTGGTGCTAGCGACCATTGCATTGGTAGCGTGCTGGTTGCCGGCGTTTCGGGCGAGCCGAGTGGATCCGGTGACAGCGCTTAGAGAGGAGTGAGGTGGCAGGCGGCAGGCGGCAGGCGGTAGGGCGGTAGGGCGGTATGGCGGTAGGACGGTGAGGCGGTCGGGTTGGTGTTTAGGTTTTGGTCTCGAAAACGGCTCATCATTGCCCCTGATGGAGAGAGATCCGCGATGGGTTGGTGGGCCGGAGTTTTTTGGACAAACCCCATATCAGTTTCCCGGTTTTGTTGCGTTGTTCGTCGACGCGAGACCAATCTTCATTCTTCAACAATCCGAGGTCGCGTGCG
>JAZDDC010000526.1:0-6383 GCA_036679565.1 Gemmatimonadota bacterium | reverse complement strand
CCTCGCGCCGAGATCCCGAGCAGCCCTATCGATACCCCGTTCGAGTCTTGCGACCTCCGTGGCGACACGGTCATCAAACTGCGCCGCGAACCGATCGTTCATTACATCGCGCACAATGATCGCGAGCGCAGCCACCGGAAGTAACGCTACCGGTATGAACGCAAGAACGAGTTTGGCGCGGAAAGACATGCGCTACTATCGCACTCGATTCCGAAAGAGCAATGGGATGCCGTCGCCACCGACCGTCGCGCGAATCTTCCCATCCCCGGAGAACAGATGGCTTCGCGTATCGATCAAAGGCATCATCAACAACCCGTTGTACCTCTTCGGTACTTCCATAGCAGTGTGACAGTTGGCCACTGACCGGTATGGGACGATGGCCGCGGCTACATCTCCAGAAACAACTCGAGCAACAAGGTCTTCCTTTCGGACTGGCACCACGCGACTGACCCCATCGAGCCCCATCGCACTCGCGGTAACCGGATCGTTGGTTACCGCTACCAAACGCTCCGCGATACTGCGCGCAGTCGTGTCCGAAACGTCGTACGCGATTTGGTCACCGGATGAAACGTCTTCGGTTGTTGGGCGTGCCGAACCCATGAACGCCGTACATCGTGAGGGCCGTGCATCGGCGCGAACGGCATCGCGTGCGATCTCTGTGCGTACAAGATTCACTCGGTCACTCTGCGTGTCGTCCGCTAAACCACGTCGTGTCCCTTGGACGACAAGCGTGTACGTCAGGTTCCAACCCAAGGGAAAGTCCACGTAGTCTCCGTGCCGACGTACATAGTCGACCGCATCGCGCTCTCGACCCAATACCACATCGAATCCTGCGTCCAAGACGTCACGCGTGTCGATAGTACCGACCGGCCTGAAAAACAACGTCGGTCGTATCATGGCGGGGGAGTGCAATAGCAGCGACCCGTCATCCAACAGGGTTTGATGCACCGGACGGTACGGGCCGGTACCGATTGGCCAATCGGTTGCAACGGCCCCCGGGCGGGTGACCGCGAATTCGGGACCCGCCACATAGAACGGGAACATCGAATCTGGCTGTTCAAGACGCACAACCACCCGATCGTTGGCAATCGCATCAGCAACGTTGAAATAATCGCCTGCCGGAAGGAGCGACTCGATCGTAGACCAGTTACGCTCCCAGCTGTCAATGACGTCCATGATCGAAACCGGTACGTCATCCCAGTACACCGCACCGGGCCGTAGCATGAACCGCCACTCCCGCCCACCCTGATGCGACTCCCAGATCGATGCAAGACCAGCCGACAACCTGCCCTGGCAATCCCCCGTGACAAGGGATTCGTACATCTGGCGATGCACCAACCTCGTGTCGTCGTTCAACAGACCAGCACCCGGGAACGCGGGCATGGAGATGGCGATGCGGACCGTGTCGTGCTGTCTTTCCAGCTCCTCACCAATCCGACATGACTCGGCGGGTGTCGGAGGCAGTTCAATCGATCCGCGACATCCCATCAGGCACAATGCGACGACCGCCAAGATCACCCGCACAATCGCTTGATGCTGTGTGAATCCCATGTTACCAAAGATAGCCACCAAAGGTGGTACAGTTGGTATGACGGGACGCCCGGACCTGGAGAACGGCAGCCTCCTCATGGAGGCGGGTGTCACGAGAAATCGAGCAGCCAACGATTCGAACGTTACCGTGGATTGTGGAGTCCAATCAATGAACTCTGAAGCATCCCGAAGGAGTGCAAGCTGTGACCACTGCAACCAGAACTCTACCGTGGGGCATCCCCTGGAACTTGGGCAACCGGACTATTGAACGGCCCGTGAGCGGTTCGGCCGATGTCGCTGAATTCTCCGAGAATGAGCTTGTTGGGCAAGCCGCCAGCGGGGATTCGGAGGCGTTCGAACGACTCTACGAAACCCACATCGGGCGTGTTTACGCACTCAGCCTCCGCATGCTCAGCGACCCGGCTCGAGCAGAAGAAGCGACCCAAGACATCTTTGTCCGGGCGTGGGAAAAACTGGATACGTTCCAGTTCCGCAGCGCCTTCGGCACCTGGCTGCACCGTCTCGGTGTCAACGTCATCCTCGGCAACCTCAAATCGGACAAGCGCCGCGATGACAAGATCGGAAGCACCGATCTCGACGCGTTTATTGGCGAAGTGGGCGAGGCCATGCCGGAGACAAAGATGGACTTGGAACGCGCCATCGCTCAACTACCGCCCCGTGCCAAAGAAGTACTCGTGCTGCACGACATTCAGGGATTCCGTTATCGCGAAATCGCAGAACTGTTGGGCACCGCAGAAGGCACTGTCAAATCACAACTCAACCGCGCACGCCGTCTTGTCAGAGAGGTACTAATCAAATGACCGAGATGAAATCGAACGACCCCGGCGTGAACGATTGCAAGATCGTCGAAGAACTCCTCTCGCCTTTTTTCGATGAGGAATTGAATGACACGGCAGATACTTTCGTGCGGCATCATCTCGACGGATGCCAGTCGTGCTCAAATAAACTTGCCGAAATCAAAGCGACCGTGTCGGCAATCAACGAACTGCCGATGGATGCCACACCGGAACGTGATCTATGGCCCGCTATTGTCGCGGCCACCGCCGGTTCGAGCGCACCTTTGGGTTCGGGTACCACCGAGTCAAGGCATTGGTATCAGAAACCAATGTTACTCGCGGCGGCAATCGCAGCTTTGTTGTTACCAGGCATCGCCGTAGGCGGGTTTCTCATGGCCGGGGACGACCACGTCCCAGCACCTCACGCGCCTCCGCCACCATCGGTGCACGTACCGGATTTTGAGATACCCGATTTGGCTGGCGCCATTGCGGAAGGGATGGAAGAAGCATTCGAGGCGCTGGGCAATATGAACATCCAACTGTCAAACGTCGGGCTCGACGCGTTGATCCAAGCGTTAGACGATGAAGACGACGAGGTCCGCCGGGTTGCCGCCCGGTCGCTTGGTGACTTCGAAGACCAACGGGCCATCCAGGCGCTGGCCGGTGCGCTTGGCGACACCGATGGAGAAGTCAGACGTTGGGCGGCATGGGCTCTCGGTGAGATTGAAAGCCAGGACGCAGTCGCGGCACTGTCGAGGACTCTGCTGGAAGACCCGGTGGATGAAGTACGGCGATGGTCGGCGTGGGCATTGGGTGAAATCGAAAGCCCTCGTGGTGTTCCGGCATTGGGCGAGGCTCTTGTAAGCGACGTTTCTGGAATGGTTCGACGTTGGTCCGCCTGGGCGCTCGGAGAAATCGAATCCCCGCAAGGCGTCGAAGCACTTGGTTACGCGGTTGAGCGAGACGATTTCTGGGAAGCCCGCAGATGGGCCGCCTGGGCACTCGGCGAAATCGAAAGCCCACAGGGGGTTCAATCACTTGGCCGCGCGCTGCAAAGGGACGACAATACGGAAGTTCGTCGTTGGGCCGCCTGGGCTCTCGGTGAAATCGAAGCGCCGTCCGCAGTGGAAGCGCTCTCCGTAGCCCTGCTACGCGACAACGCATGGGTCGTTCGGCGCTGGTCGGCGTGGGCGCTTGGCGAGATCGAAAGCCCCGCCGCGGTGGATGCCCTCTCCCGCGCAATGGAGGACGAAAACCCCCAGGTCCGGAGATGGGCAATCTGGGCGCTTTCCGAGATACGCCGGTAAATCGGCGATTACCGGTTTGGCGGCAAAAGTATGATCGACGAAACAGGGCCACGGATTCCGTGGCCCTGTTTCGTTCTTGCTGAGGGCGCCAGCCCTCGCCCTTGACCCATCTTCCTTTCCACGTTAAAACTGCCGCGGTTTCTAAAACTTTATTGAACTTTCTATAACTTTCTTGACGCACTTAACACCCATTAGCCCCGGTTGGATCACCCTGAGTCAGGCCGCCAACCGCCTGGGCGTCCATCCGGCCACCCTACGCCGGTGGGTAGACGAGGGCGAAGTGCCGGCGCTGCTCACCCCCGGCGGACATCGCCGGTTCCGCCTGTCCGACCTTGATCAATTTGCCGAGCAACACGCCCAGAACCATGGGACCGTCGAGGACGGACGGCCGCCGATGACCGGCAAATCACGGGCAATGTTCGTGACGTGTTTCGGAACCAATCATCGCGGTGCTCCCATTGAGTTCCGCGAGCAGATGATGCACCAGGCTCTCGAACTGGAAACCGCCTACGCCGCGGCAGACGGAAACGGTGGCGGACAACTCTCCGGCATACGCGAACTCGTCGTGTTGGCAACGTGTAACCGCACGGAAATTTACGTCGTGACCGGCGAGCCGGGTGACGACGCTTGGTTAGTCGACCTGGCCACGGAGCTGACAAAACGACACAAGGTCACGGCCGATGAATTGAATGAACGTTGCTACACGCTCGAAGAGTTCGACGCGGTCCACCACCTGTACCGTGTCTCGTGCGGACTCGATTCGATGGTTGTTGGGGAATCAGAAATTGCAGGCCAAGTTGCAACCGCCCTCGAGCGAGCTATCAAACAAAAGGCCAGTGGTCCGGTCTTAACAGAGATTTTTCAAAGTGCCATCCGAACGGGTAGACGGGCCCGCACCGAAACCGCCATCGGCCATGGATCGGCCAGCATCAGTTCGGTGGCCGTAGGTCTTGGCCGCGAGCGTCTTGGCGGCCTCGACGGCCGCAACGTCCTCGTCGTGGGGTCCGGCAAGATGGGTCGGTTGGCGGCGGGCGCATTTCGCGGGTTGGACGGGGCGCAACTCACTATCGCAAACCGCACGCGAGAACACGCGCAAAAACTCGCTAAAGGTCGCGAACGCGTGATCGGTCTCGATGAACTAGGAACCGCATTGATCGATACGGACCTCGTCCTCACGTCAACCAGTGCACCGGAACCGATCATCGACAAAGCTATGGTGGAACACGCGCAACGTCATCGTAAATCGGACAACCCCATAGTGTTTATCGACATTGCGGTTCCCCGGGACGTCGAGGACGCCGTTGGCACACTAGACAATGTCCACTTGTTTGGGATCGATGACTTAAGGAATAGGATCGATGCCAACATCGCCGAGCGGCAGGCTGAAATTCCCCACGTCGATCGCATCATCGACGAGGAACTGGAGGCGTTCCGGAGCCGGCGAACGGAGTCTGACGTTCGCCCAATCATCAGCGCTTTACGAAGCCGCGCCGAGACGATCCGGAAACGAGAAGTGGAACGTTTTGCCGCCACAAACAAGGGTGCCACACACGAAGGCATCGAGCAGTTGACGCGATCGATTGTAAACAAGCTTTTGCACGAACCGACGACGCGACTTCGCCGCAATGCGGACACATACCGGCAGGAAAAATACACACGTGTCGTCCGTCACCTTTTCGCGTTGGATAACGACTGACTATGACCGACCAACCGCCACGATCGCTCAACCACTTCTCGACGTTTCAATTTACAGATGCGTACTGGAACAAAGACAAAGCATTCCGGCAAAGTCTACATGCCGATTGGCTACAGTCGATACGAGAAGTTGCAAGTTCGGTACACCACTATCAGACATTTGGGTTGGAACGGACCAGCGACTTTTTGACGTGGTGCGCCGTACCAGCGGATGATGCTAGTAGCGCTGAAGCATTTTTTACAGCTTACGCCAAAGCGCTGGGACCGTTTCGACCCTTCATGAAGATGCGAGACGCACTCTGGGGTCTTACACGACGGTCACAGTATAGTCGCGCCCGATCCGCAGGCGAGATCGATCCGTTTCAACCAGAACGAACCCATCCGTATCTCATCATTTATCCGTTTACCAAGACGGCGGACTGGTATCTTGAGAATCAAGAAACCCGCCAAAGTATGATGAACGAGCACATCAGCATCGGCAAACAGTACCGTGACATCACGCAATTGCTGTTGTATTCGTTCGGGTTACAGGATCAAGAGTTCGTCGTCGTATACGAAACCGATGATTTGTCGCGATTTTCAGACCTGGTCCAAGAGCTGCGAAGAACCGAGGGCCGCCGGTATACAAAGAACGACACACCACTTCACACCGCCATCTACCAACCCAACGATGACGCCTTGCCAGTATGGTAAGTACGGCGGGGGCGAACACGCCCGCCTTCCTGGACGCCTGCAGAGGATTACCCACAAGCGTTACACCGGTCTGGTTCATGCGACAAGCTGGGCGGTACATGCCAGAGTATCGCCGCATACGCAAGCACAACACGTTGCTCGAGATCTGCGCGCAGCCTGAATTGGCAACCGAGGTAACACTTCAACCCGTCAAACAATTCAACGTCGATGCAGCAATCCTGTTCGCCGACATTCTGCTCCCACTCGTACCAATGGGTCTGGAACTGGAATTCGTGAAGGGCGACGGTCCTCGATTTCACAACCCCATACACAATGCCGAGGATGTCGCCGCGTTACGCCCGGTGGACCCCAAGGAGCAACT
>JAZDDC010000525.1:0-5128 GCA_036679565.1 Gemmatimonadota bacterium | reverse complement strand
TAAAACCCGGTTTCGATACTTTGGCGGATCAACAAACCGCTGGGCTGGTTGGTGCCGACCCTTGGATGTCCTGGACTTCACTCGGCGCCCCTGGGTCCCACACAGTGGTTGGCCCATCTCAAAGAACGATCTCGTACCCTACTACCGATACGCGGAACAACTCTGCGAGTTGGAATCCGATCGCTACGACGAGGCGGCTTGGCGTCGGGCGCTTCCGGATTTGTACCGCCTTCCATCGTACGGTGACCAGTTACGTATCGCGATATGGCAGGGAAGCCCGCCCACGAAATTCGGTGTGGTGTATCGCAACGACATCGAACAAGCCTCAAACATCCATACCTTCCTCAATGCCAATGTCGTTGAGGTAATCACAAACGAAACCGGGGAACTGGCGACGGGTGTACGCGTGAAAACTCTCTCCGGTGGCGAGCATTTCGTCACGGCTCGGTACATCGTGCTTGCGGCCGGCGCCCTGGAAACAACGCGCATTCTCCTTGCTTCCAATCGTCATCGTTCTGCCGGTTTGGGGAACGAATACGACAATGTGGGCCGCTACTTCATGGAGCATCCGCACCTCGTTACCGGAAAGATATTGCTGGAAAAAACTCCCGAGGTGAACAGGCCTAGTATAGCGGCCATCGATCGCGGTATCCCCGGCGCGCTCGAACGGCTTCGCATTGTGAGGCCAATCCATGGCATTAAGTGCGCATTCGCTGTTCATCCTGAAATCCTCAAACGGGAAGGTCTGCTCAACTACAGCGCGCATTTGACACCGGTGGCCGCAGGCGTCCGTGCGGACTCAGAGGGATACCGCTCGGTCAAGCGTCTTGTCTCGAACATGCGGTCTCTCCGAAAAATCGTGGGACAGATAAGGCACCGACAAATGCCCTCCGGCATGGGGAAACAAATCAAGAACGTGTTGCTCAATCCGCGTGACGTTGTGGGAGCCGTGTATCAGGAAATGCTGCAACGACCGACCTGTCTGGAGCTTTATACCAGGGCGGAACAAGCGCCAAACCCTGAAAGCCGCGTCACGCTCGGCACCGACCGCGATTCCCTCGGAATGCCGCGTCTACGTCTTAACTGGCAGCTCACCCAACTCGACAAGGACTCCATTCGCCGGTCACAGGTCATTGTCGGCAATGCCCTTCAGCGCGCGGGAATTGGACGTCTCGAGACGCCACCCTGGCTCGAATCAGAGGGTAACGACTGGGGTCCCGAACTCCGGGGTGGATACCACCACATGGGTACAGCACGCATGAGCACCAACCCACAAGATGGTGTGGTCGATAAGAATGGCCGAGTACATAGCGTTGCGAATTTGTTCATTGCGGATGGGTCGGTGTTTCCCACGGCCGGATTCGCAAACCCGCTGCTGACGATTGTTGCGCTCGCTACCCGTTTGGCTGATCACTTGAAGTCGTTGGTCAGGACCTGAGTATCACACGCGACATGTACACAAACGGGGACTGACGTTGGTTGCAGGACTACCTAAGACCGTCTTTGGCAATCCGCCAGGCCGCTCTGACGTGGAAAGCGCTCCAAGCACAGATCCCGATGAGCTTTGGTCCGTCTTCTATCACCGCCGCCGCCGGTTGCAGCATCTCCAGAATTGGGACGAGCAACGCGCGGCCGGGTAACGACTCCACAACTTCCTGCGCGCGTGGCCCCGTTGTTTTGTCGAACCCCACACTGAGCAGCAAGAAGAACAAGCCCAGTATGAGCAGCACATAGTCGTGTTGTCCAATGGGGGTTCTGAACTTGACCACGTATGCAAGGATCAGCGCGCCATAGAGAAGAAACGTTATCGTCTCCGGCACGCCAAACACTGCAGGATAGCCCACTTCGTGGAGAAGAAAGAGGTCGTCCAACGCCAGAAGTCCCGAAATTCCGCCGGCCACCACAAGGAACCAGAAGGTCTCTCGTTGCTTCTGCGGTGACAGCGAACCAACGAAGAAACACGTGACTGCGGTACCCCATAGAAGCAACACACCGATATGAGAAATGACGCCGTAATAAGGCTGGCCCCCGGTCAGGTATATCGGGTCCTTGAATAGGATCTCTTGAGGCACCCACGGTTGGAGAACGGCAATGACCACCACGAGAGTCGCCGGGACAAACGTGATACCGTACACCCAAAGAGGCGTCCGCTCCCAGATTCTCTTGCCCTCGCGTGTATTAGAATTCACGGTAGTGTCTTGTAAGAACATCCGGACAGAATTGCTCGGCGTCGATCGCCCGCGGGATAGTGCCTCTTATATGAAACTCAGTCGCGGGATGTCGTGCAACTGACACCGGCAAGATCTCCCACGCAAACCCCACCTTCACGCCTCGCTGAGTCCTAAACGGATCCCCGGTATCGGCGACGCACCGCCGCCTAGTGAATCACCACACATTCCCATCGATCCCGAGAGGAAGTTCGCTCGGCAGTGTGGTCAATTCCATAACCGCCAGTTATCCGCCAGTCGCTCTAATGGGGCTGCTCCGTCGTTGGGGCAGCCCTTTTTTATTTCGTTTTGCTACGAGAGGGCTTTTTTGGTCGTGATGTGGTGATGATCGCCATTTGCCATCTCACGGTGTTGGCCGTAGCATCCCCCATCATTCTTTTCCGGGAGTACTCATGCGTTTAGTGCCAGCACTACTCAGCCTCGCCCTCTTCGCCGCCTGTGGGCCGGCAGAGGAAGAGGAATCTGCCCAAATGCCGGCGGGCCCTACGCTCGCTGATTTTGCCGGGACTTGGCAGAACTCTGCAACGTTGGACGGCGTCGCGGACCCCGTTCCTTCCACCATGACCAGTACTGCGGACGGATCCAGCTGGACGATGTCCCTCGAGGGTCGGCCCGATATCCCCATGACCGTAACCCTCAAGGGCGACAGCCTGATCGCGGAAACTGACCAATACGAAAGTGTTCTGCGCGCCGGAGTCATGGTCACGGTCCGGACGGCATCTGTTCTACAAGAAGGGATGTTGATGGGGATTCTTGAAGCGACTTACCACACGGCCGATGGACCGGAAACGGTGAGCGGGACAATGCACGGGACGCGCGGGAGTTAGCGCGATTTGCGGGAGGCGTAGCTTGATCGTTACGCCTCCTGGCAGTTCATCCCACCAACTTGAGGACAGTGTTCCAGTTGCGGGTGGTGACGTTCTTTCCGAACTTGTCTTCAAGCCTTTTCTCGATCTTCTTCGATAAAGTCTTGCTGTTTGCTCTTGTAGTTTCAAGTATCACGTTCCCCGAAGCAAGCAGCGTTTTCACCTCTCGAAATTCCATGTCTTCGAGAAGCGTTCGCAATTCGGCCATCGGGACCTTATGGTGACCGCCTACATTGATACCGCGAAGAAATGCGACGTACTTGGTCATCCGACCGCCCCTCCTTGCCTCCCTCTTATTCATTTACTATACTCTGTTGAGTAAATGATAGGAGACATCAAATGCCACGCGAGTCCCTCGGTGAATTCGAACAGTTGATCCTGTTGGCCATCCTCCGGTTGGGGCAGGAGGCGTACGGTGTCCCAATCATCGAGGAGATTGAAAACCGGACCGGTCGATCGGTCTCCCAAGCAGCTGCCTACCTCACGCTGAGACGGCTCGAACAAAAGGGGTGGATCAGGTCGAAGATGGCCATGCCAACTCCGGAGCGTGGTGGTCGGGCCAAGCGATTCTTTTCTCTCAAACCCGCCGGTACTCGGCGATTGCACGCTGCGCGCGCCGAGCTTTTGAACATGTGGGAAGGCTTTGAACCCGAGATGGACACGCGGTGACTCGCCGGACCGGTCCGCCCAGGCTCCCCTCCGTTCTAGTTGCCGTCAGCGCACCGAGAGATGCGCGAGATGAAGTACTGGGCGACTTGCACGAGCGCTATCTGCGACGTTGTGCACGGCATGGTCCGGTTGCGGCGTGCGCTTGGTACTGGAAACAATCCATCGATACCGCGGCCCAATTCACCTTGCATCGTGTTACGAAGTTGTTGGTGGCAGTGATGCGGGTTCCGCAAGGAGGACGACGCATGCTCAGTTGGGTCATTCGCGATACCCGTTTCGCCATCCGCAACCTCCGACGAACACCCGGGTTTGCAACCGCCGCGATTGTGACACTGGCGCTGGGTATCGGCGCCAACACGGCCATCTTCAGTGTTGTTAACGGTGTGGTTCTCCGACCGCTCGATTATCCCGAACCGGACCGGCTTGCCATGGTTAGTTCCTCATGGGCTGACGATCCCGAGGCGCGCGGGAGTATGTCCCAACCCGATCTGCGGGACCTACAGGAGTCTGCGACGTCGCTCGTGGCGTTGGCCGGATACTCGACGACCGGCCTGACGCTAACCGGTATGGGTGAGGCCGAGGTTGTCGACGGAGCGAGGGTGACGGATGGATTGACGGGAGTATTTCAGATCGCCCCTATTCTCGGGCGCGATATCAGGACCGAAGAAAACGTACCCAATGGCCCGCTTGTCGTGCTTGTCAGTCACGCATTCTGGCAGGAACGTTTTTCGGGAGCCGCCGACATCGTCGGACGCAACATTGCATTGAATGGGCGCTCGCACGAAATCGTTGGCGTAGCTCCGCAGGGATTCTCCTATCCCCGCGACGTGCAGCTGTGGGTCCCGCTTCATCATGATGAGGAAGGATGTGGTCGTTCCTGTCATTTCCTGCGAACGATCGCGCGCCTAACTCCTAATACTTCCTACGCGCAAGCTGGAGAAGAACTGCGCGCCATTGGGAGCCGCTTGGAAGAGACGTATCCGGAAAACAATTTCGAGAAAAGTTTCGCAATTCAATCGCTGGGCGATGCCGTTTACGGCGACGTGCGAGTGGGTTTGCTCGTAATATTAGGTGCGGTTGTGCTCGTTCTCCTCATTGCGTGCGCCAACGTGGCCAATCTGTTGTTGGTACGTGGTGCCATCAGGGCCCCTGAGATTGCCGTCCGCGCAGCGTTGGGTGCGAGCCGCGGTGGGCTGATTCGCCAATTGATGCTCGAGGCGTTGGTGTTGGCTGGACTCGGTGGCCTTGTTGGTGTTGCCTTGGCAAGGGTTGGTGTTGCCGTTTTGGTCAACGTAGCGCCCAGCACTATCCCGCGTCTCGACGAAGTAACCTTGGACACGTCGGTCCTCATGTTCGTATTCGGCT
>JAZDDC010000524.1:0-14061 GCA_036679565.1 Gemmatimonadota bacterium | reverse complement strand
GCCAACGTCCTCAAGGCGGCAAAAATTTCGGCCGGTGTACTGCTCGTGTTCGTATTGTTGGGTGCCATTCTCTATGCACCGGTGGCCCTCACGGCCGCACGTGTGCCAGGACTCAACCGAGAAATTCGCCGCCTGAGTGAGGACAATCGACAGGTGGTTGAGCTGGAACGTATCCTCGGTGAGTTAGAAACCCGGTACGATCAAGTACGCAACGCCCTCGGCGCCGATGTACTCGCGGATCTCGGTGAGCCCATCGACGACCGTCTCACCGCCAGCGGAATTTTTGCATTGCACCCGGATTCGAATAGTCGATACGAAACAGGTCCCACTGAACCCAATCACTGGCCAATTGATTCACTCAGATTTTCAGCGGTCGTGACTCGCGGTCAAGTCGCGACGGGGCCTGAAGTCCATCGGGGCATTGATATCGCCGTCAGCGAGGGGACGCCCATCCGAGCGGCAGGTGGCGGGTTGGTTGCGGGCGCCACCTTCGACGCCGAATATGGTATGTATGTACTCATACAACATCCCAATGGTCACGAAACAATGTATGGTCACGCATCACGGCTGTTAGTGGAGCCGGGTCAGCATATTGAGCCCGGTCAAATCATCGCTTTGGCCGGAAGTACAGGGCGTTCTACCGCTCCCCATTTACATTTCGAGCTGCGTCAAGAAGGTAAACTGATCGATCCGTTTCAACTGATCACACCGGAGTCCTAAAAGTATGGCCATGTTTACGTCGTCCGGGGCTGAACCCGGTAAAACACCAGGTCCCCGACCCTCAGGTTCAAAAGAGCCCGGTCTTTCCATCGTGGCGAGCGGTCTTCGTGTCGAGGGTGAACTCGATACG
Organism: Gemmatimonadota bacterium; assembly: GCA_036679565.1. Taxonomy (GTDB): domain Bacteria; phylum Gemmatimonadota; class Gemmatimonadetes; order Gemmatimonadales; family GWC2-71-9; genus JAZDDC01. The sequence goes on along the minus strand of JAZDDC010000524.1, from coordinate 13,211 downwards.
AACGGTGTCATCAAAGTTGAAGGAACCATCGTGGGACGAGTCCGCGCCGAACGGCAGGTACTGGTGGCGAAGGGCGGCCTGGTAGATGGCGACATTCTTACCCGAGAAGCCATCATTGGTGGCGAGGTCAAAGGCGCCATCTTCGCTGACGAGCGTGTCGAGGTGCAGGCAAATTCTTCGATAAACGGAGATATCACCACCCAACGCATCGTGGTTCAAGAGGGCGGTGAGATAAACGGCACCGTCCAAATGGGCAATCCGAATGCTCTGTCTGTCGAGAAGGGACCGCGGAGTAAAAACGCTCAGCCGCAGGCTCAACGGCAAGCGATGCCGGATCGCCATAAGACTCCGGCAAAGGCCCAGGCGCTCTGAGTGCCGAGCTTGCTGACCTAGTTTCGTACCTGGATAACTTCCTCCAGGTCAACGACATACCGGACTATCCGGGAGCCCTGAACGGCCTTCAGGTCGAGAGTAAACGGCCGATTTCAAAGATCCTCGCGGCGGTGGACGCCAGTCAGGCTTCCATCGATGCCGCAGCAAGGACGGGCGCCCATTTGCTTCTTGTTCATCATGGTCTGTTTTGGGGTGGCGGGACTCCGGTCGTGGGCAGACAGTGGCGTCGTCTCAAGAGTCTTCTGGACGCCGATGTTGCGGTCTACTCCTCTCATATTCCTTTGGATTGTCACCCTGATGTTGGCAACAACGCAGTGCTCGCTCGGGCGCTCGGCATCATGGATTCGGTTCCAACCGGCGATTTCAAGGGCGTTGCAATTGGGCTCTTAGGCGCGTTCGACGGGACGCTTTCGGAGTTCACCTCTAAGGTCACTGAGGTAACCGGAACGCAACCGAAGGTCATTGCCGGCGGTCCGGAAAAGGTATCGCGTGTCTGCGTTGTGACCGGCGGTGCCGGATCGATGATCGATGAGGTTCGTCGCGCGGGCGCTGACACGTTTTTGACCGGTGAGGGGAACCACCATTCGTATTTCGATGCAACCGAAGGTGGTCTGAACGTGGTTTACGCCGGGCACTATGCCACTGAGACTTTCGGAGTCAAAGCCCTTGCCACGCATTTGCAACGGGAATTCGATGTGACCTGGGATTTCTTCGACCACCCAACGGGGCTTTAAGACTTAGTCTGCCCTTCGTGTCCTATCTGCATTGCGTTTCTGCGCAAACCGTTCCTGCCGGTACGCGACAGTGGAGTCTTGCCGAACCGATCGTCAAACTCGGTTTCTGTCAAAGATTCAACTTCGTCTAGTTGGAGTTGGCCCAATGAAGGATCAAATCCCAATTGTGAGTCGTTTACCTCACGAGCGAACTTCTCGTTCCACGGGCAGACTGTTTGGCATACGTCACATCCAAAAAGCCATCCATTGAGACTCGGTGTTTGATCCTCGAACTCGTTCTTGAATTCAATGGTGAGATACGAGATACACAGTCGGCTATCTAAGACGCGTTCGCGAGGGAATGCGTTCGTTGGACATGCATCCAGGCATTTCCGACAGGTTCCGCATCGATCCGCGTCGAACGGTTGATCGATAAGCACGTCGAGATTCGTCAATATCTCCGCGACAAAAAAGAAAGATCCCAACGTGGGATCTATTAGCATGGTGTTCTTTCCGATCCATCCAAGCCCAGCCCGCTGCCCCAGTTCTCGTTCGGGTACGGGACCGGCGTCTACGAATGCCCGGGCGATCGTCGTGTCACTACCGAGACTCAATACGAAGTTCTTGAGGGTTTCTAGAGGGTCTTGAAGCGTATCGTGATAGTCGTTCCCACGAGCGTACTTTGCGATCTTTCCACAGCCGTCGTTATCTGGCGGATCCGGGTTGTTGTAATTTCGCGTCACGACAATTGCGCGTGTGGCACCTTCCAAGATGCGTGCAGGTTCCTTGCGACGCGCGGCTTGCCGGTTCATGTACGTCATTGTTCCGGCCATTCCGCTTGTTAACCAGGTGGTCAATGCGGTGTCATGCGGCGGCGGGGACAAGTCAGTTATGCCGCAACTGTGAAACCCCAGCGACGCGGCAGTGTCTTTGATGCGCGACGCGCGATCCGCGCCGTTCAAAGGCTCATGATCTTTCGCCGCCATTGCGCAAAGCGGATGACGTCTTCCAACGGTGGCACGGCGTTCTCATCTCCGTACGCGGTGTACATTCGCCAGCGCTTGTATTCGATGGGTGGTATGGGAAGAAAGGGAGGTTTTCGATACCACCCACGCGCACGAAACGCCCACGCCATGGCCACAAGGTCGAACGCCAGACGCGGGTTGACCATTGCACGAGGAATCAGCTGAAGCGTTAGCTTCATCCAACTTCCATCGTAGCGATCACCGTGAACGATCTTTTCTTGCAAGGTTTCTCGATTGCCGGGGCTTTGTTGATCCTGTCCGCGTACTTTGCGAATCAACGCTCTCTGTTGTCGAACCGCGCGCCGCTGTACCTCTGGGCAAACTTCATCGGTGCGTTGTTGCTTGCCGTCGTTGCTATTGCAGACCGGCGCGTGGGATTCATCTTACTCGAAGGCCTGTGGGCGTGCGTCAGCCTCTGGTCGATCGTCGTGCCTGCCAACGTGTCCACTGACAAACCCTAGTCAACGCGCAACATTCGACGCTCAACGTTCAACACTCAGCATCAACATTCAACACGTAACTCTCAACCGAAACTGTCGCCCCAATGAAAGTTGAGCGTTGATGCTGAGTGTTGAGTGTTGAGTGCCGAGCGTTGAGTGTTGATCCGTGCATCACTCGCCCAGTTCATCGCGGAAGGCCATTGATCGTTGGATCTCTTCTAAGTAGGCCGCTAATTCCGATGCTTTCCGCCCCGCATCCCAACCCAACTCTTCGGACGCGAGATCCACAACCGTCGGTGCCTCAGGAACACCGTGTCCCACCACCTCATAAAAGAGGTGAGTGCGTCGCATCATCAGGTCGGTCAATGTCATTGCCATCTCTCGTCGTAATGCATGAACCATTTGGGCTTTGATGGCCGGATGACCGCCAACAATTGGCTCTGCCATCCGCGGTTCTGACTGAGCCAATCGAATAACGGCGGCGGTTTCCGTCCCGCAACATCTTACCAAGTATTCGGCCGTTTCTCTCGAGTAACCCTCGCCAACTACATCACGCACCAGGACATCAAGGTCCTTCACCTCGCCACCCGGCAGAGGTTCCTTGTCGGTAGGAGGCCGTCTCCCAACCTGTCTTCCGTCCAACTCTTTAAGTCGGGCGGCAACTTTATCCACGACCTGTGCAGATATCTCGCGGTACGTTGTGAGTTTACCGCCCAGGACGGAGATCAGGCCCGTGGGCCCTTCCTTGATCATGTGTTCGCGCGGTATAGTGGCGGGTTTGTTCGCCTTCGGAGAATGCACCAACGGTCGGACGCCTGCCCAAGTCGATACCACGTCGTGCGGCGTAAGCCGGGCTCTGGGGAAAAGCGCGTTTACCGACCGGAGGAGGTAAATCACGTCTTTACCCGTGGCGCGCACGTCGTCCGGATTCAGTTCTTCGTGTGTGTCCGTCGTACCGATGTAGGACAATTCCCCCCACGGCACGATGAACAAGATTCTGCCGTCGATGGGGGAGAGCAACGTTACCGCTTCTTTATTGCCCAGTCGCTCCTGCGGAACAGCGGCATGTACGCCCTTTGTGTGATAGAGTAGCCCCGTTTCTTGTTCGCGGCGTCGCAGCTCATCTGACCAAGGGCCTGTTGCGTTGACGATGACATGGGCGTGGATCAAATGGCTGGTGCGGCTCACGCGGTCGGTAACTCGGGCACCCGTGATCCGTCCGTCGGCCCGCTGGAGATCATCGACCACGACATAGTTCGCTGCAAGCGCGCCGTGGTCGTGAGCACTCCGGACGGTAGCAATCGTGAGGCGGGCGTCGTTGCATCTCGCGTCGTAGTACAAACCGGCGCCCGCTAAATCACGGCTGCGAAGGTTTGGTTCAACACGCAGCACCCCCTGCTTCCCCAGCATTCGGTGAGGCCGAACGTTGCGGAATAGCGCCAGTAAGTCGTACAGTGCTAGACCGGAGGAAAGTTTGAACAGGGAGATGCGGTTCCCCTTGTGAATGGGGAAAACGAACGCTTGTGGCCAAACGAGGTGCGGCGCTATGGAGAGAAGGATGCGTCTTTCGCGCGATGACTCAAATACCAAACGCAGCCTGCCGGTCTCCAGGTACCGCAGGCCGCCGTGTATGAGTCGTGAAGAGTTGCTGCTTGTACCACCACCAAAATCGCCTTTATCGACGATGGCGGTTCGTAGCCCGCGCATTGCTGCATCGCGCGCAATGCCCGCTCCGTTGATCCCGCCGCCGATGACCAACAGATCCACCGGTCGCGATGCCATCTCGCTGAGGTTTTTTTTCCGAGTAGCCTGGGAGAAGGGGGCGTCCACGGGTGGCGTTACGACGGGCCCAACTGAGGTGTATGGATAAGACTGTCGATGTCTCTGACGGGCGGCCGAGCACGTGGTTTCATGGGCACGAGTATATCATAACGCCCGGGATGCGTGTCTTGGACTTGGCGTGCGGCACCGGTCGACACGCCGTCGCCGCCGGCCTGCGAGGAGCCGACGTTGTCGGAATCGACAACGATGAAAAGAAACTGCAGGCGGCCAGGAAGCGTGCCTCGCGGAACAACGTCAATATCACCTTCGTGCCGGCTGATCTCGAAACCATGGACATCCCCGCGGGATTCGACGTGGTTCTCCTTTTCAACTATCTGGACCGGCAGCGCTTCCCTGTCTTCGTGGACGCCGTGACACCCGGAGGGTGGTTCTTTGGCGAGACATATCTCCGAAGCCACGTAAGATTTGGGTGGGGTCCCAATAGTCCCGATCATCTGCTTGAACCGGGCGAGCTGTTCAAACTCATTGGCCCCCTCGGGCTGGTATTTGGTCGTGAGGTGACGGAAGTCATCGATACACGCAGTGCCGCGCGGGCGAGCGTCGTGGCCCGCCGCGAACAATGATGGTGGAGACCTGGTCAAATTCACAAGTGGCCAGTGTAGCAGGAGACCGTTGTCCCAACTAGCTTTGCCCCATGCCGTCGCCTACTGGTCGTCGTGTTGCCGTCGTCGGGGGTTGTCGGACCCCGTTTTGCCGCTCCGGAACGGTCCTTAAGGACATTAGCGCGGTCGATCTCGCTCGCCGGGCAACGGTGGAACTGGTCGAGCGCCTGAATTTGAATGGCGGCCTCGTTGACGAGATGTACTTCGGGCAAGTGGTCCCATCAGCTCTGGTACCGAACTTAGCCCGCGAAGTCAGCTTGCTTCCGCAGTTTCCCAAAACCATTCCGGCTGCCTCCGTCAATCGCGCATGTGCTTCTGCCAACTCGGCCATCAGCCAGGCGGCGGATCAAATCGCACAGGGCTATGCTGATGTTGTGATAGCTGGCGGCGCTGAGAGTCTCTCCGACGTGCCCATTCTCCATACAAGGCGTTTCAGCGAAACCATGGTTAAGTTGAGCAAAGCCAAGACTTTAGGCCAGAGGTTCGGGCTAATTGCGAAGGTGCGTCCGAAAGACTTAATACCGGTCGCTCCGGCGATCGCGGAGCCGTCCACCGGGCAATCGATGGGCCAATCGGCCGAGAAGATGGCCAAAGAGAACCGCATCTCACGGGTGGCTCAGGATGAGTTCGCGCTGCGGAGCCATCAAAAAGCGGCGGCTGGCACGCACGATGGTCGCCTAACTCAAGAAATAGCTGTGATTTACGACGTCAAAGGCGATCCGGTCCAGGCGGACAACGGGATTCGCCCCGATACCTCGTTGGAGCAGATGGCCAAACTGCGGCCGGCTTTCGACCGGAAATACGGGACGGTAACCGCGGCAAACGCATCCCCGCTGACCGATGGCGGTTCCGCGGTTGTTCTGATGGCGGAAGAAAGTGCACGCGCACTCGGTTACGAACCCATAGCTTTCATTAGATCCTATGCCGTGGCCGCGTTGGATCCGGGCGACCAGCTCTTGATGGGGCCGGCGTTTGCCGTACCTAAGGCGCTGGACCGAGCCGGGATCACCTGGAGTCAGCTTGGTCTGGTGGAAATGCACGAAGCCTTCGCATCGCAGGTGCTTTCCAATATCCAAGCCTTCGAATCCAAGAAGTGGGCTGAGGAAAAACTCGGGCGTTCCACAGCGATTGGTCAGGTCGATTGGGAGACGTTGAACGTCATGGGTGGATCCATTTCCATCGGACATCCGTTTGGAGCTACCGGCGGCCGAATCACCACAACCCTCGCAAACGAGATGAAACGCCGCGATGTCCAGTTTGGGCTGATTTCCGTTTGCGCGCAGGGCGGGATGGGTTTTGCCATGGTCTTGGAACGGGGCTGACGTGACCGCTTTTACACGCAGTGAAAATGACGGCGTGGTTACGCTGTTGCTCGACGTACCGGATCAGCCGGTCAACACGATTTCGAGATCCGTTGGGTTGGAACTCGAAAACCACCTTGAGAACATCCGAGGTGATCGTTCCGTCTCGGCTGTGATATTGCAGTCCGGTAAGTCGAACAACTTTATTGCCGGTGCAGACATCGATGAGTTCGTCGCGCTCGAGAATGAGGCGCAAGCGTTGGAGTTAGTCCGGCGCGGCCAGAAACTAATCAACCGCCTTGGCGAACTTGGCAAACCGGTCGTTGCCGCCATCAACGGATCGTGTTTGGGTGGCGGTTTAGAGGCGGCACTGTCTTGCACGTATCGCGTTGCCACCACTGACGAAAGTACAAAGTTGGGTCTGCCCGAAGTCCAGCTCGGCATTTTACCGGCGGCGGGAGGGTGCCAGCGTCTGCCGCGCCTCATTGGTATTCGTTCCGCGTTGGATATGATTCTCGCAGGCAAAACGCTTCCAAGTAAACGTGCGTTTCGTCAAGGTATGGTAGATGAGTTGGTGCATCCCGCGGTTCTCGAAGAAGTGGCGGACGCTGCAGCGCGGCGTTTGGCGTCGGGATGGAGACCGGTCAGGAAACAAAAAGGGCTGGCGTCTCTTCTTTTAGAAAGAAACCCACTCGGTCGCCTCGTTTTGTTCCGAATGGCAGCCAAGCAAGTCAAAAAGAAGACGGGTGGTAACTATCCGGCTCCGTTGGCTGCACTTGACGCAGTCAGTTTTGGGTTGTCAAAAGGCATAACTGAAGGTCTCGAGCGTGAAGCGCAACACTTCGCGAATCTCGCCGTTGGTCCTGTTTCCCGGAAACTAGTCCAAGTCTTTTTTGCGACCCGCGAACTCAAAAAGGATCCCGGCGTGCAGGGTGAGCCGCCCGAACCACAAACGGTCGATGCGGTAAGCGTTGTCGGAGCGGGATTCATGGGGTCGGGCATTGGTGGCACGGCTGTGCTAAAGGCGGGTGTGGATGTGCGGCTTCGCGATTCGGAGTTGCCGCGGGTTCAAGCAGGACTTGCCAACGCTCGCAAGATTTTGGATAGTCAACTTCGTCGACGCCGGTTGACCAAATACGACCATCGCCGCCTAAAGGCTTTGGTTTCCGGTGGCACTGACTGGGCGGGATTTGGTCGGGCGGACTTGGTCATCGAGGCGGTCTTCGAAGACCTGGAAGTAAAGAGAAACGTTTTTCGTGATCTCGACGAACACGTCAGCCAAACATGTATCCTGGCGTCCAACACCAGCACCATCCCGATCTCGCGGATTGCCGAGGCTACCCGTTGGCCGGAGCGTGTACTGGGCATGCATTTCTTTTCCCCAGTCGATAAGATGCCGCTTCTGGAAGTGATCGTAGCCGAGAAAACGGCCCCGGTTGCTGTGGTGACGGCCGTTAATTTTGGTCGACGGATGGGAAAGACAACCATCGTGGTACGGGACCGGCCCGGGTTCTGGGTGAATCGCATTCTATCGCCCTACCTGAACGAGGCGGGCTTACTGATCATTGACGGCGTGGCGATTGATCGGATCGACCGTTGTATGAAACGTTTCGGTTTTCCAGTCGGACCTGTCAATTTGCTCGATGAAGTTGGATTGGACGTGGCGGACAAGGGATCGCGCGTGATGCATGATGCATTCGGCGACCGCATGCGCCCGGGGGAAACGGTTTCTAAGATGGTTGCCGCTGGACGCGTTGGACGCAAAGGTCAATTGGGTTTTTATTCTTACAAAGATGGCAAACGGCGCGGTGTTGATGACGCGGTGTATGACATGTTCGATATTGTTGATAAGAACGTTCCCGAGCAGGACGTAGAAGACCGCTTGGTTTACGCCATGCTCAACGAAGCCGTGCGGGCGTTCGAGGAGGATGTTGTGCGTTCGCCGAGAGACGGAGACATCGGCGCCATCTTTGGGATCGGTTTTCCACCGTTTCGCGGCGGGCCACTTAGATTGTTGGATGATATCGGGGCAACGCAAGCCATGAAGGTCTTGGAACGGCTGCGCGAAACCTATGGCGAGCGCTTTGCACCCGCGCCCGCGCTCAAGCAAATGGTGCAGGCAAACAGTAGCTTTTTTTCTTGAGGTGAAACTATCGTAAGTGCGCTTGTTCAAGGAGGCCTAATTCCCGCTGTAACACCGGACAGCACGCTGGGTGGTTACATCGCAAAGCACAGTCGACCGCCGGCGTTTGAGGGATCGGATGGTTCTCACTATTCCGTGGATCTTTATGTTGCCGAACATTCCGATGACGGCGACCTGACTCGTCGTTTTGGCGGCGCGTTGATCTTCGTCCGGTGGTCTAACGACGGGACCCAGCCGGTGGGACATCTCGAAACACCCTATCTGTGTCAAGCCGACGATCGTGTCGATGTGCGATCACACCTGCATGCGTTGTCACTGCAAGAAGTCAAAGAGTACCTCGACCAGCTCGTTGACGAACACCGCTCCCTCCCGGACTGGTAACACCATGGAAGGAATTGTTGCTTCCATGGTCGGCGGGTCGTATCGCGTGTTCACAGATTCTGATGTCGTGGAAGCTTCCCTGCGCGGCAGGCTGAAACAATCCGGCAACAGACAGATAGTGGTTGGCGACACCGTCACGTTGGAGCGACAGCCCGATGGTGCGGTCACGATTGAGTCGAGGTTGGAGCGCCGCAGTGAACTCAGACGCAGAACGCCCGGACGGTCTCGGGGGACGCGGATGGTGGCCGCTAACGTGGATCGGATATTCGTTGTTGGGTCCGCGAAACAACCCGACTGGGACGATCACTTGATAGACCGGTTCCTGGCGGTCGCCGAAGTCAATCACATCCCGCCGGTCATCGTCATCACGAAGGCCGACCTTGATCCGAATGCGTCGGCGCTTGGCGCGATTTATGAAAAAATTGGTTACGAAGTTCTCGTCACGAGTATTCCACAGAATCAGTCAGTCGATGACGTCCGCGCTCGCGCGGTGGGCCTCGTCTCCCTCTTTACTGGATCAACGGGAGTTGGGAAATCGAGCTTGCTCAACGCCATCGAGCCGGGCCTGGCACTTCGTACCGGTGCTGTGAGTAAGAAGGCGGGCATGGGTCGTCACACAACCGTCGCCGCTGAGATGTTCAATCTGACGGGCGGTGGTTTCGTCGTTGATACACCCGGACTTCGTGATGTTGGCCTCTGGGCGCTTGAACCGGCAGAAGTTGTCGCCGCCTTTCCGGAGATTCTACGGCTGGCGGTGGCTTGCAGATTTGACGACTGCCGGCATTTGCGTGAGCCAGACTGCGCAGTAATCGAGGCCAGCGAGCGCGGTGAGGTCGCGGCGAGCAGGCTGCGATCCTATCGCAGGTTTCTCGAAGAGGCCCAGATCGCCGGGCGGCGGTAAAGCAACGTTCAACGTTCAACTCTCAACTTTCAACGCTCAGCATCAACAAGCAACGGGTAACCTTCAACCGTAACGGGACCCGGTGAACGTTGAGCGTTGATGCTGAGAGTTTGAGCGTTGAACGTTGATGCTGAACGTTGAGAGTTCAACGTTGAACGTTTAGTGTTGACAAGAGTGTTGACTAGATCGAACTCTTGGAACCCCTGAAAACTTGGTATGGCAAATAAAACTCCCCAATTGGTCGCGCCGTTTCTAGCGGAACGATATTCCAGCCCAGAGCGGTTGGACGGATTTCTGTCCCCACCGTACGATGTGATATCTGATACGCTACGCGCCAACCTTGCGGCGCAAGATCACAACATTGTGCATTTGATTTTGCCAGAAGGGAATGGTGATCGGTACGACCGCGCGAACTCCGTCTATCAAGCGTGGAAACGTGAAGGCGTTATCGTTGCCGACAAGTCGTCCGGAGTTTACGTCGTGCAGCAAGATTTTGCGACGCCGGATGGGAAGCGTCACTTGCGAACCGGTTTTATCGGGGCTCTCTCTGTCGAACCTTATTCTACCAACCGCGTTCGGCGTCACGAAGAAACGCACAAGGGACCTAAACAAGATCGTTTGGATCTCATGCGATCCACCAGCGCGATGTTCGAGGCCCTATTGATGCTGTCTAGGGACGAAGACGGTCAGCTCAAGGATTTGCTCGCTAAAGCGGTTGCGGGGCCGAGGATTGCCCGGGCGGAACTGGATGGTGTCGGCATCTCGATGTGGCACGTGACCGGTGGTGACGCAAAAAAAATCGCGAACGCGGCGGGTAACGATGCCGTATACGTCGCTGACGGGCATCACAGGTTTGAAACAGCCGTGGCCTTTCGCCAAGAAAGACCCGCGGCGGATCGGACACTTGCTCTAGTCCTGCCCAGTGGTGACCCGGGCCTTGTGGTCCTGCCAACGCACAGAGTCTTACGCGGTGCTCCCATCAGTGAGGGTCAACTTCGGTTGGCGGTTGGCGACACGTACGAAGTTGTCTCAATTGACGGTGATGTGGATCTCGGCGCGACAATGGATCGGATTCACGAACGTGGGAGCGGTTGCGTCGTGGTTCTTCCCAATGGTCGCAATTTCGTATTGAGCGAAAAGACCGGGTCCACCTTGCCGCGATTTGCGCCGGCTCAGGACACGGCCATCATGCGGTTGGACGTTGCCCGTACAGATGCGTTGGTCGTCGAGCCGTTGCGTCGAGCCGCTGGAACCGAAACAACCCTCACCTACTCGGCGGACATTGGGGAGTTGAAAACACAGGTCAATGGTGGTGCCTCTGCTGGGGTTTTGGTAACGCCAACCAGCCTGGCCGAGGTGATGTCAGTGGCGGACGAAGGTGGCGTGATGCCACCAAAATCGACGTTCTTTTATCCCAAAGTCCCAAGTGGGCTGGTGATTCTTTCCTGGACCTAGTCAGGCGTCTATCAAAATGGCTCGCAATAGAGAACGAATCCTCCAAAACCTCGAATCCATCTATCGTGAGGCATACGAACGTGCCAAGACTTTGGAAGACCCGGGTAGGATGCTCGATCTGGACGCATCGTACCAAAGAGAGCAGCTGTTGTTAGAAGTTTTGTTGGATGTGCGCGATGCAATACATACGGTCGCTGAGGCTCCTAATTCGGAGGGAGCCCTGGCTAAACTCAAGAAAATCAAAGACTTAACGAAGCTTCGGTAATATGGTTCGGCGGTTGGAGCGAATTTTGCCCAACGGGAATCGTCCCCCTAGCGCCGACGTCATTCGTCTGTCACGGCCCAGTCCCAACATGTAAATTTCTACGCATATGACAATACCTGCCAAGATCGCCGCTCCGCTGTCCAGGACTCCAGCAAGTCGCCTCGAGAAGGGCGATTTGCTCGAAATGTTCAAGCTTATGTACCTGTCTCGCAGCTTGGACGACCGCGAACTCAAACTCAAGACGCAAAATCGGATCTTCTTTCAGATATCGGGAGCCGGTCACGAGGCCATCACCGTTGCGGCGGGAAAGATTCTCCGGCCGGCCTACGATTGGTTCTACCCCTACTACCGTGATCGAGGGCTTTGCCTGGCGCTTGGCATGACGCCAACCGAGATGTTGTTGTCGGCGGTGGCGGCGGAGGACGACCCCAACTCGCACGGACGACAGATGCCGTCGCATTGGGGGCACAAAGCGTTGAACATCGTGAGTTCGTCGAGTCCAACGGGCACACAATTCCTAAACGCGGTTGGTTGCGCGGAAGCGTGGCTGCGATACTCGCAAATCGAGGGAACTGACAAGACCGCAATTCAAAACGACGAAGTTACGCTCGTTACGGCGGGAGACGGCACCACCAGCGAAGGGGAATTTTGGGAGGCGTTGAACACCGCAACCAACCTCAAGCTGCCCGTGATTTTCCTTATCGAAGACAACGGTTACGCAATCTCGGTGCCGGTCGAAGTCCAAACGCCGGGTGGTTCGATTTCCAAACTTGTTTCTTCATTCCCCGGTCTTTACATCGAGGAAGTGGATGGTTGTGATCCATTGGCCTCTTATGATGCCATGGCTCGCGCCACCGCGTATTGCCGCACACGACGCGGGCCGGCCTTTGTTCATGCACACGTCATTCGCCCGTACTCACATTCACAGTCTGACAATGAGGTCATGTATCGACCGCCGGAAGAGCGGGACGAGGAGGCAACACGCGATCCGATTGTGACGTTCCCCGCGCGTTTGATTCGTGACGGCGTGGCGACTGAAGAAGAGATTGCCGCAATCAAAACCGAGGTAGAAGATGAAGTGCAACTTGCGACGGACTTAGCCCTTGCGTCACCGCAACCCGGGCCTGAGACCATCATGCGCAACATCTACTCGGAAGAGGTGGATCCGACGGGCGAACAGTTTGACACGGAAGACGATCCGCAGTTCTCGGGCAATCCAACGACAATGGTTGATCTGATCAACGCGTGCATGAGAGACGAAATGACACGCGATCCGCATGTCGTTTTGTTCGGCGAGGACGTTGCGGATGTTTCTCGCGAGCGATATTTGGGCAAGGTGAAGGGCAAGGGTGGTGTTTTCAAAGTTACGTGGGGGCTACAGCAAAAGTTCGGTGGCAATCGGGTGTACAACGCCCCGCTTGCGGAGGCCAACATTGTCGGCCGCGCCATCGGTCTTGCGACGCGTGGCATTAATCCGATCGCCGAGATTCAGTTCTTTGACTACATCTGGCCGGCGTATCATCAGATTCGCAACGAGTTGGCGTTGCTTCGTTGGCGCAGCGATGGCGACTTCAAAGCACCCGTCGTCATACGTACGACGTACGGTGGCTATTTGAAGGGCGGAGCTGTTTACCATTCGCAAACCGGCGCGTCGATCTATACAAGCATTCCGGGACTACGAGTGGTGTGCCCCTCAAACGCGCTCGACGCAAATGGATTACTTCGCACGGCTATTCGCTGTGAAGATCCG
>JAZDDC010000523.1:0-5433 GCA_036679565.1 Gemmatimonadota bacterium | reverse complement strand
GTCCTGACTCTGAAGAAGAACGCCAACACCAGGGTTTCACCGCGGTAGTCGCTCAACATGACCGGGTCTTTGAGGACGCCGTAACGTGTTGCGCCTACCACCTCTACATCGGGCGCCATCGTGCCGACTGCGAGAAAGTTGTGCTCATCCTGTGCAGCGGCATCGCCGGAGCCGGCTAGGCTCAGGGATCCCGCTAGTAGTGTCGTAACGATAACTTTTTTCATGTCTCCGCTCATGGCTCGGGGGGGATAACATCAATGATACCTCATAGATCGCAGTTCGGCTTCCCCTGTCAGCGACGGCTGCCGGCCAGCCCGTTGAGTTGTGTGGGCTCGAAGGCCAGATTGGATTGACATGCAATCATGAAAATCTCGAGTGAGGATACTAGATGCCCGGTTTGCTCCCCAACATAGACCCTGATGGCCTCCTGGAATACTCTGTAGTTTTCACGGACCGCTCCCTGAATCATATGTCGCAATCGTTTCAGGGCGTGATGAAAGATATTTCCGCAACACTCAAACGTGTGTACAACGCCCAGGCCGTTGTGGTGGTACCTGGTGGCGGAACGTTTGGCATGGAGGCGGTAGCGAGGCAGTTCGCTAGTGACAAAAAGTGCCTCGTAATTCGCAACGGGTGGTTCAGTTTTCGTTGGACTCAAATTTTTGACATGGGGAATATCCCTTCTGACAGCGTGGTATTGAAAGCGTGTCGTGTGGGGGAAGGCAAACAAACGCCGTTTGAGCCAGCACCGATCGATGAGGTGATCCAGGTCATCCAAACGAAGAAACCGGATCTTGTGTTCGCACCCCATGTGGAGACGTCTTCAGGTATGATCTTGCCGGACGACTATCTCCGTGACGTAGCCAGAGCGGTGCATGCATATGGCGGCATGTTCGTATTGGACTGTGTCGCGTCCGGGACCATCTGGATTGATATGGAAGCTCTTGGCGTGGATGTTCTGATTAGCGCGCCCCAAAAGGGTTGGAGCGGTTGGCCGTGCGCGGGCCTCGTGATGCTCAGTGGTTTGGCGAGGGAAAGAATTGACTCGACCAGTAGTACGAGTTTCGCGTGTGATCTGAAAAAGTGGCTGCAGATCATGGAGGCGTATGAAAAGGGTGCGCACGCATATCACGCAACCATGCCCACAGACTCCCTTATACAGTTCCGCAATGTGATGAACGAGACAGTGCAGTACGGTTTAAGCAAGGTCCGAGAAGAACAACAAGAACTTGGCGATCGAGTTCGGGCGCTGCTTGTGAGCAAGAATATCGCAAGCGTTGCGGCTGAGGGATTTCAGGCACCGGGTGTTGTCGTGTCCTACACAGACGATCCCGATATGGCGAACGGAAAGAAATTTTTGCATGCTGGAATTCAGATTGCCGCGGGTGTTCCATTACGTTGCGATGAACCCGCGGATTTTCGAAGTTTTCGGATCGGATTATTTGGCTTAGATAAACTACACAACATTGATCGCACTGTCGGTGAACTCGAAAAGGTTCTGGAACAGATATCGCCTTGAAATTGCCATAGGAAGAAAACGATATGATGCGTTGTACAGTGGTCGGTCTGCTTCTCGTCAATCTAGTGTTGACCGTGAATGTCACTGCACAGGACCGTTCTGTACTCATTAAGAACGGCCGGTTGTTGGACGGAACAGGAAATCCGTGGGTACTGGCCGATGTGTTGATCCGTGGAGATCGGATCGAAGCTGTCGGCCGTCTTGGCGATGTACAAGCTGATGCGATCATCGACGCGGCCGGGCTTTACGTCACTCCTGGTTTCATCGACACGCATTCGCATGCCGGTCCGGGACTCGGCACGGCGAACCTCAGCCATGGTGAGCCATTGCTTGCGATGGGTATCACCACGATTTTCGCGAATCCAGACGGTGTTGGGCCTATCGATCTTGCAGAGCAAACAGTTGATTGGACACGGAACCGTGCGAAGCACTGTTATTGGTTCTGCAAACCGGGTGGCAACGTCGGCGGAGTTGGATCGTATGCGTCGGTTGGTCCGGCGTGGTATGGAGGAGGGCGCTTGGGGTCTCTCGTCCGGCACTTTTTACGCTCCGGGAAACTACGCGCCCCCTGAAGAGATAGAAGAACTCGCCAAAGAGGTTGCATTGTTTGGCGGTTCTTACACCAGCCATTTTCGAGATGAATCAACGTACAGCATAGGTCTCATTGCCGCCGTGGATGAGGTCATCAACGTTGGACGCGTTGCGCGGATTCCAGTGGTGCTTACGCACGTAAAAGCCCTCGGGCCGTTTGTGTGGGGGTACGGCGCCGCGATCGTCCAACGGGTCGAGCGCGCCCGTGCTGAAGGGGTGCAAGTGTTTGCGGATCAATATCCTTACACCGCGTCGGCTACGAGTCTGAGTGCCGCGTTACTGCCCCGTTGGTCACAGGCGGGTGGGCGCGACTCGCTGTTCGCGAGGATGCGTGATCCCGCAACGATGGCGCGTATCCGAGCAGGCATGGTCGAAGGCCTGACACGGCGTGGTGGTGCCGATCGAATCCAATTCCGACGATACCGGATCGACGAATCAATCGAGGGTCGGCGTCTCAGTGATCTTGCGGCGGAACGCGGCGAAGACCCTATCGATACGGCGCTGGATCTAATGACGGCCGGTCCAGTGGCTATCGTCTCGTTCAACATGCATGATGACGATGTCGAAACGCTGATGGTGCAATCGTGGACCATGACGTCGTCGGACGGTGACCTGGTACCGATGAACGAAGGAGTGCCACATCCGCGAACGTACGGTGCCTTTGCTCGCAAGATTAGAGTTTACGTAAACGAGAAAGGCACGCTTGGGCTCGAGAATGCCATCCGAAGCATGACTTCGTTACCTGCGCAAGTATTCGCCTTGCCGGACAGAGGTGTGATTCGCCCGGGAATGGTCGCAGACATGGTCGTGTTCGATCTTGACGCGGTGCGCGATGTGGCCCAATATGCCGATCCGCATCACTACTCCGAAGGTATGGTTCATGTCCTGGTAAACGGCGAGGCGGTCATCAAGGATGGCTCGTTCACCGCGGCGCGACCGGGGCGCGTGCTCCAGAAGGCCCGTAGGCAACTTGTGCCTTAGGTCATAGGCGATAAACAGCACGGCATCTTTTGATTGGGGAATACATGAAGAATCGAGTCGCGTTAGTCACAACGGCAATCCTGACCGCTTTGCTTTCGGTCCGACCGGCGTTAGCCCATGAGGGACATTCGTCCGGCAGCGGGTTCGGGCACAGCTTGGATCATGTGTTGATTTACGCCGTGCCGTTTCTGTTACTCGCCGTCGCCGGTGTCTTTGTCATGTTGTATCTGCGCAAAGCCGAACGCTAGCACCCACGTGGTGGTCTGCAAGTGACCGGCCTTGTCTTGTTACGATCGAGTCGTCTGTAGCTGAAAAGCCAGCACTGGCCCTGGGACGGGTGCCACGGTCGGATCGGCGGTTGCCGAAGTTGCCGTTAGGGGCGTGGGTGTCTTTTCTGGGAATCCCCCGTTCAGTGCCACTTGCATGGCCCGGCGCCGGCAGGCGGGACACTCTACGTCCACGCTCGTGACAACCCTCTCAGGGTGTTCCTTTTCATCTACACGTTGTTCGCTCACGCCATGACCTAGAACACGCATCACGGCGCTATCACGCGGACAACGAATCAGTTTAAGATCCGCTTTGGCCTGGCGAACGATTTTGTCGATACCGAGCGGTGTGTAATCCGGCAACGTTCGTTTTGTGTGTGTGTTGAACGGCGAATCCTCAAGGGGCGGCCGCTTGCGAGCGCCCCGCGAAGTTGTCGAAGCTAAGGGTCAGACCCCACGCCGCAACCGCCGTTTTTTCTTCGGCGCAAGGAGTATGTTGTGGATTAAATGTGAATTAAAGTTCCAGTCGCCGACCGGCAAAAAGGCATTTTTGCACGGCATGTTGAATTGTGCATTACGCGTTGTCCACCTGCCGTCAACATTTCCACAACACTCCCGTCGCAAACCGGCCCCTTGACAGGGGTGTAAAAACATACATACTAGTCGGTATGTTAAGTCCATCGAACCAAAAGCTGACGGCATGAACACCACGAGAGATCCTGACGAGACCCGTCGGACCCTGCTTGAGGCGGCGGCCAAAGAGATCTACGAGGTCGGTTTTCGATCCGCCAGCGTAGATCGAATCCTCGGCTCGACCGGGGTGACCAAAGGCGCGTTGTACCACCATTTCAAAGGTAAATCGGAACTGGGGTATGCGGTCGTGGACGAGCTTTTGGCGCATGACGTGTTGGAGCGGTGGGTCAAGCCATTGGCTAAAAAGGGCGATCCGATTGAGGTCCTGAAGGCGACCATCCGTGCCCAAGCCGCATGTGTGGTGGCCGACGGCAATCATGCCAAAGGCTGTCCGTTGAACAACTTATCAGTTGAGATGTCTCAAATTGACGAGGGGTTTCGGACCCGTATTGAGTTGGTCTTCAGGCTTTGGCGTGACGCGTTTGCCAACATCCTTCGACGAGGTCAGCAACAAGGGACTCTGCGGGTGGATTTCGATCCCGAACGCACTGCCTTGTTTCTTCTTTCCTCGCTTGAGGGAATTGCAAGCATGGCCAAGAATTCGCCGGCAAGCGAAATCGACCTGAGCGCGCTGGAGCTTCTGTACGACTACATCGATCGATTTCGGCAACCCAAGACACAAGCAGCCTGACTGACGATGACCACGAAAACCAACGCCTCGCGGTTAAAGCCGACTATCTTCATACCGACCGGTATGGATGTAATAATAGTTGGCTTGGCGATGGTGGACCCAACCATTTCAACGGAAGAGTGACGTGAAAAAATCGGAAGAGAATTCGCGGACATTGCGTTATGCGAACTGGGTAATCCGTTGGCGTTGGCCCGTGCTTATTGTCTCGTTGCTGGCCGTTATGGCTGCAGCGTCCGGCGGGCGAAACCTCACGTTTTCGAGCGACTACCGGGAATTCTTTGGCGAAACGAATCCTCAGCTCGAAGCGTTTGACGCTTTGCAAAATATTTATACGAAAAACGACAACATTCTCATCGTGGTGGCGCCTGACGACGGTGACGTTTTTACACCGCAGACCTTGGCGGCCGTAGAAGAACTGGTGGATGCTGCGTGGCAGATCCCGTTCACCATCCGTGTCGATGGGGTTACCAACTTCCAGCATACCGAGGCGGATGGGGATGACCTGGTCGTGCGCGATCTCGTCGTAGGTGCTGCAGATTTGAGTGCTGAGGAGATTGCCAAGGCGCGAGAAGTTGCCGTCAATGAGCCGCTCCTGGTTTCCCGATTGATCTCGCCGGAAGGGCATGTCACGGGAGTAAACGCAACGCTACAACTTCCCGGCGTGGCGCTTGATGAGGTTTCAACCGCGGCCAACTTTGCCCGGAAGATTGCAGCCGACCTGGAGGAGCGGTATCCGCACATAGACACCTACA
>JAZDDC010000522.1:0-3220 GCA_036679565.1 Gemmatimonadota bacterium | reverse complement strand
CCCTCTTTGCGCATATGTCAGCTGCCCCTCGTGAATCAGCAGGCCGGCGTCGACTTCATCGGCGAGGATTACGTCCTCGATTTTATCGAACGGCGTAGACACTGGTTCAAAATCCGGTTGGTACATCCGGAGCGCCAAAAATGCCGTCGTCAACTCACCGGGGATTGCGATTCGTTTGCCCCGAATCGATTCTCGCACATTTGACGGAACGTTGCCTTTTGCAACCAACCGCGGGCCGTATTGATCGCCAATCGACGCACCGTGCGGCAACAACGCATAGTTGTGCGCCACGTGAGCGTAGGCGTGGAATGAGACCGCGGTGATCTCCAGTTCGCTCTTGAGTGCCCGATGGTTTAACGACTCGATATCGGACAGCTCATGGACGTAACGCCGGTTCCCTGTGTCTATTTTTTCGGCAGCCAGCGCCCAGAACATGAACGCGTCGTCCGAGTCAGGGCTATGGGCCACGTGCAATGTTGGCATCGTCTTTTCGTTCCCGGTTCTACAGTGGCTGAATTGATTCGGCCCCACCGGACGCCGCCGCGGCGTCTTGTCTAAACGATTCGAGCGCGGTCCTATGCGCCTCGTATTCACCTCGAGTCTGGCCGATCTCAGATGGGTAGTTCCTGAGGAACTCACGATAGGCCGATGTCATCGAACCGGTGTCGCCTTGCAAGCTGGCCAGGGTGTAGTCCAACATCGGCGCCATGAGATGGGCTGGGACACTGGCCCGAATCGAATCCGACTGGGCGCGAACGGCATCGTCATTTCCCGCCAGGCCTTGTATCAACCCGACGTGATAACGGGCGTCGATGTCGAAGTCGCCTAGCATCGCGTACGCCTGCAAGGCCATCGGCGTGAAGAACGCGACGGTGTCTGCAAGTCCCCGGGAATCCGCGATCATGATGCGCTCGAACAATCGGTCGGCTTGTTCGCGAGGCGTCATGCCGCTGATGTCAGGGGCCCGTGGCTGCGGAGTTGGTATGTTTGATGGCGACTGCGTCGATGGGTTCGCGGCTCCGCCGTCGATGAACTGCATTCCGACGGCCACGACCAGAGCAACGGACGCCACCCCGGCGGCGATCCACCCGGCGTTGTTGCCGGTTTTGGTAACTTCGGCCGACCGAGTGGCGGTTGGGTTGCCGCACACGTGACAGAAATGTGCACTTGGGCTTAATGTGGTCTCACAACTTCTGCAGTTTTGGGGCGTAAGAGCGCCACCGCAGTTGTTGCAGAATTTTCCGGTCGCTTGCTCGCCACAAGCTGGACATTTGATCGTGGTCTGCTCCATCGTGAGAGAGAATGTACACCGGTAACGGGGGCGAACAAACGTCCTGTGCTAGCGACGTGAGGGGGGTCTGATTACTCTAGGCGACATGTCAGCAGACTCTCCGGAAGGTCGCCGTCCAAGCGGCTTCGAGCCACCACTCAGCGCAATCAAAGCCCGCCAAATGGGTGAGTTGTCGCGTGGGGAAAACCGTTGGGAGGTCGTCTTGGAATCGGCCCGCGACCCTGAGGTGGATGCCTTGCGGGGTCGTATTCATTATGTCTCCGGTAACGAACATCGATGGTCGGCCTGGATTTTCCTGGAATGGAGTCAATCCGAGGTTGAGAACCGTTTCGCCGATTTCTCGGCCCAAGAGCTTTGGAATCTGCTCGATTCTATGCGTTAAGCGAGACAGGCGAAAACCCTTCCCCCCCTGACCAGCAGTCCGGAAAAACCGGCCCTGCCTGAGACCGCGCTGGACACATCGGGCGCAACAAAAGCTGACATTTTGGAGCTGACCACACGTTTTGAGGTCGATTTCCTGCGTCTGCAGTTCACAGACATCCAGGGCGTTAACAAGAACGTCGAGGTTCCACGGAGCCAATTCGACAAGGCTTTGTCGGGCGCCATTCTGTTTGATGGGTCCTCGATCGAAGGGTTCGTGCGGATCGAGGAGAGTGACATGTTGTTGAAGCCGGATCTCACAACATTCCGCATAATGCCGTATGACGACGAGGGTGGGCGTGTGGGAAGAGTCATCTGCGACATCTTTGGTTCGGACGAGGAGCCCTTTGCCGGATGCACTCGCTCGGCGCTGCGTCGACAGGTGGATCGGGCTAAAGCTCTTGGTTATGAGATGATGGCGGGATGCGAGGCCGAGTTTTTCCTGTTCCTACTCGACAAAAATGGTGACCCTTCGCTCGAAACACACGACCGGGGCGGTTACTTCGACCTGGCGCCGGTTGACAAGGCGGAGCCGCTGCGTCGGTTGATCATCAAAGATTTGGAGTTGTTGGGCTTCGAGGTGGAAGCTGGGCACCATGAGGTTGCGCAGGGCCAACACGAAGTCGATTTCAAATACGAAACGGCGCTTACCACCGCCGACCATATTTCGACATTCAAGTACATCGTTCGCAACGTTGCGTACCGGCATGGCTTCTTGGCGACGTTTATGCCAAAACCAATACACGGCGCGAACGGTTCGGGTATGCACACGCACCAATCATTGTTCAAGGGCGACACGAATGCGTTCTACGACGCGAACGCAGAATGGCAGTTGTCAGAGACGGCGCTCAATTACATTGCCGGTCTTTTGGCCCATGCGCGTGGCTTTGTAGCCGTGACCAATCCGCTTGTGAATAGTTATAAAAGGTTGGTACCCGGTTATGAGGCCCCCACCAATGTGGCGTGGAGTATGCGGAACCGTTCCCCGATGATTCGTATTCCCGACAAGCGTGGCGCCAGTACGCGGTGCGAACTTCGCATCCCCGATCCGGCGGCGAATATCTATCTGGCGTTGGCGGTGCAGCTTGCCGCCGGGTTGGATGGGATTGAGAACAAGTTGACTCCGTCAGATCCGGTGAACAAAAACATCTTTACGATGAGTCACCGCGAACGTCGCAAACACCGCATAGACGAACTGCCGAGGGATTTGCATGAGGCGTTGAATGCGTTGGAGAAGGACGATGTGGTAAAGGAAACGCTTGGTGACCATATCTTAGAACGCTTTGTGGAAGCCAAACGACAGGAATGGTTGGAGTATTCGTCCATGGTCAGCCAGTGGGAGATTGACCGGTACCTCGGCGTTCACTGATCGAGTCCGGTCCTTTGGAGGAATCGCCAGCACCACACCGGTGCTGGCGATTTTTTTTGTCACGCCTGTTTCGTATAGATCGTTTGCGATGGGAACGCGAAATCCAGTCTGTGTGCTGCGAATTTGCGAAGGATCTCGAG
>JAZDDC010000521.1:0-2148 GCA_036679565.1 Gemmatimonadota bacterium | reverse complement strand
ATGCGCTTTGGAACTCGTGGTTCGGGGCCGACCCAGATGTAATCGGCCGTTCGTATTACATCTCGGGAAGCAATCGAACCGTGATCGGAATCATGGGACCCGAGTTCCGATTTCCAAACGATCAGGTGCTGTTGTGGATGCCCGCCGTGATTCGAGCCGAGGGCCTCGTACCCGGTCGATTCGGCAGTTCACTGGTAGCTCGTGTAGCATCCGGTGTCCGCCTCGATGCGGTGGTTGAAGAGCTTGGAGGGTTGGCTCAGCGCCTTCCTGAGCGCTTTGGCGGATCCGCGAACTACGCACGCTTGATCGAGCAACACCGCCCGGTTGTCCGCTCGCTCGAAGCAGAACTCATCGGCCCGTTTTCAACGCCGCTTTGGGTCCTCCTTAGCTCAGTGGGTGTCGTCTTGCTCATCGCGTGCGCGAACGTCGCTAATCTGTTCATGGTTCGGTTCGAGGGTCAACAGCGGGACCTGGCTGTTCGCCGAGCGATTGGCGCGAACCGAGGTCGACTGATCAGCTCGCAAATGGCGGAAGCCGTCGTGGTCGCCGTGTTAGCCGGCACACTTGCTGTGTTCCTGGCATGGGTCGGGGTCTCCGTGATTCTGCGCGTCGCTCCCCCCAACGTTCCCCGCCTTCAGGAAGCCGGTCTATCCAGCACCACACTACTGTTTACGCTAGCGGCGTCGCTCTTCTCCGCGTTGTTGTGCGGTCTGATTCCCGCCGTTCGATCATCTGTGCCCACATTGGCTCGACTGCGTGATGGTGCTCGCGGTTCTACACGTCGCCGACACTGGGGACGCGACGCGTTGGTCGTGGCTCAAACGGCATTGGCTCTTGTGCTACTGATTGGATCGGGGCTTTTGGTTCGAAGTTTCCTCCAGTTGCGGAGTGTGGACCCCGGATACGACACGGACGATATCTTCACGTTCCAGATCGCTCCTGAGGGGGATCACCTGAACGACGGTCCGTCTTTCGCGCAATTCCACATGAGCTTCATGGAGCGGGTTGCGGCGTTGCCGGGAGTCGCCTCCGTGGGGTTGGTGGAGAACGTTCCGTTGAATGAAGGCGTTCGACAGCGACGTTTTCGTACCGAGGATATGGCTGCCGATGGCGGGGCCCTCCTGGGCCTCACCTGGTCCGGTGGCGATTACTTCGAAACCATGGGAATCGAAGTGTTCCGAGGCCGCGGTTTCCGTCGAGCCGACCATGTCTCTGACTTGGGCAATGCCATCGTCAGTCAGTCCGCCGCCGATCTTCTGTGGCCCGGTCAAGATCCTATCGGCCGGCGCCTGCGATCCGAAGGTTGGGAGACGTGGCAAGCAGTTGTCGGCGTGGTCGATGACGTCATGCAATTTGGTTTTCGGGACACGCCCGATCCGCTGGTCTACTTCCCCCTGGTAGGACAATCCCCTACCGACTGGCGTATCTCGTCTCCGGCATACGTAATGAAGACAAGCCGGTCTGAGGTCATTTCTCCGGAGGTCCGTGCGCTGGTCCGCCAGGTCGTGCCCAATGCGCCAATGTATCGGACTTTCACGATGGAGGGCCTGGCGGCGGACTACGCTGGCCCTGATACTGGGCGCGGTCGGTCTGTACGGCGTGTTGTCCTATGTGGTCGCCGAGCGGACCCAAGAGATTGGCGTGCGGATGGCGCTTGGAGCAGAGGCGAAGGGCGTGCAACGTATGGTGGTCGCCCAAGGGGCCCAGGTTGCGATGATCGGCGTGGCGATCGGTGTTGCCGTAGCCATTGGAACGACCCGTGTTTTGAGTGGTTTACTCTTCGGTGTCGAAGCGGTTGATCTGGTCACGTTCATCGGAACGTCGGCATCAATGATCCTTGTTGGACTGTTAGCGAGTTACTTGCCCGCGCGACGAGCGTCTAACGTGGATCCAATTGAATCTTTGAAAGGCACTTAAGCCGGCTCCTCCTCGCATCATAAGGTAGCACTATATCATGTCGTGATATATCATGATGGTATATAGCACACCATGATGCAGGAGGGACTTCTTGATGCCCGCTTTAGTCGACACCGACGACCACGCGCCTGTAAGCCCTCAGGTCTTCCAGATTCTCCTGTCTCTAAGTGACTGCCCTCGACACGGTTACGGGATCTTACTGGAGATCCAGGAACGGACGGAGGGAGGCAT
>JAZDDC010000520.1:0-6298 GCA_036679565.1 Gemmatimonadota bacterium | reverse complement strand
GCAGCTGCGGGGTCCACGACAGGTTACGGTCTGGGTTTCAGGTTAGGTGAGTTGGACGGCCGTAGATACGTTGGACACGGCGGTGCCATTTACGGGTTCGCGACTGAACTTGGCGCGCTCCCCGACGAACGCCTGGGTGTCGCCGCCGTGACGACCGTGGACGGCGCAAACGCTGTGGTCGGTCGAATTGTTTCGTACGCGCTCCGTGTGATGCTCGCGGCAAACGCGGGAGACGAATTGCCAAACGCCGAACAGACCACGGCGGTATCTCCGGAACTGGTATCGTTGTTGGTAGGGGAGTATGCCAACGGTGTGGATTCGATTCGCATTCTCTCCGGCGCGGGTGGTTTGTTCGCGTGGTATGCCGATCGCCGAGCCAGGTTGCGATCGTTGGGTAGCAACCTTGTGTTCGACGACCGACTTAGCTATGGCGCGCCCGTGGTGCCAACCGGCGACGGGATATTGGTGGCAGGCCGCGCTTTCCAGAGGGTGGATGATCCAATGCCACTATCGGTCACACCTCGTTGGCGCGACCTCATTGGTGAGTATGGTTGGGATTTCAATACGCTTTACGTCTATGAGGACCGTGGCCGTCTTAACGGTTTGATCGAATGGTTTTTCGATTACCCTCTTGATGAAATCGACCGGAACACGTTCTCCTTTCCGGATCGTGGTCTTTACCACGGCGAACGTCTGGTGTTTGAGAGAAACGGTGATGACGTTACCGGCGTAATCGCAGCGGGAATTCTTTTTCCCAGGCGACAGGGTGCCGGCCAAGGAACGTTCACCATTGACCCGGTGCGACCGGTGGAAGACTTACGTGTGGAAGCGTTAGCAGCGTCACCGCCGGAGGAAGAGGGTGTATTTGTCGAACCCGACTTGATTGAGTTACGCGACCTAGACCGTACCATTCAATATGATATCCGTTACGCATCAACGAACAACTTCATGCAGGCGGTTTTCTATCAGGAATCGCGCGCGTTCATGCAACGCCCGGCCGCCGCAGCTTTGGTTCGAGCCCACCGTGCTCTTAGAAGCCGCGGCTATGGCCTACTTATTCACGACGCGTACCGACCCTGGTTCGTGACGAAGATGTTTTGGGATGCAACACCCGACAGCCAAAGAATCTTCGTTGCGAATCCGCAAAATGGTTCCCGCCATAATCGCGGTGCCGCCGTTGATCTCACGCTCTATGATCTCGAAACCGGTGCTCCCGTGGAGATGGTAGGCGGTTACGACGAGTTCTCAGATCGATCGTTCCCACGTTACCCGGGCGGTACCGACCGGCAGCGTTGGCACCGGGAGCTTCTTCGTAGGGTCATGGAGGCCGAAGGATTCTCCGTGTACGAATTCGAATGGTGGCATTTTGACTACGGTGACTGGCCGAGTTTCCCGATCCTCAACATGACATTCGAGGCGCTCGGCGCGGTCGCGCCCTCGGGGTGACTTTTTGTTGAGTCGTAGACTCTGGCTGCCAGGAGTGTTGGCCGTTGTTGGCGCGGCATGCGTGACCCCCCAGCCGCAATCCGCCGACCGTTCCGGCGAACGTTCCGGTCCTTCGCCAAGCAGTGGTCGCATGCAGGCGTGTACTATCACACGCATCGCCGACGGAGATTCCGTAGACTGTGAGGACCTGGGACGGATCCGGCTCATCGGGATTGACGCACCCGAGCTCAACCAACCGCCGTTCGGAAAGCAATCTGCGGCCGCTCTGCGGAAACTCATGCCCATCGGGTCAAGTGTGCTCATCGAAATGGGTATCGAACGCACCGACCGATTTGGGCGACTGTTGGGTCATATTTGGTTGGACAGCGCACTTGTCAACTGGCGGATGGTCAGTGACGGCTGGGCGGTTCTCCTTACCTACCCACCAAACGTCAGGTATGTGGAGTGGCTTACATCGGCGCTGCGGGCGGCGCAAAGCGATGGGGTGGGGCTTTGGGCCACTGGAGGGTTTAGTTGTCTTCCGGTGAGACGACGCCGTGGCGAATGTTAGTTGCGAACGTCACTTCCAAACGGTGTGACGGCAAGGCGTTCGGGTGCAAACCCAACATGCCGTTCTAGATAACTCCGATGTCGTGTCATCAGGTCTTCGATACGATCCGCACGCGCTAAGTAACCGGGACTCATCAAATGGGGATTCCAACTCGACGGCCGTGAAAGGCTGGCGGCGAGTAGTGCTGCCTCCACGCGTGTTAGGCGTTGCGCAGACTTACCAAAATACGTGCCCGAAGCTGATTCCACACCGTAAATCCCGGGTCCGAACTCGATAACGTTGAGGTATAACTCGAATATGCGATTCTTGGTCAGCGTTTTTTCGAGTTGCGCCGCCAATAGCGCCTCTTTGACTTTGCGAAGCGGATTACGTGACGGTGAAAGCCAGAGATTCTTGGCCAGTTGTTGTGTCAGTGTTGACGCGCCTCTTGGTGGCGTACCCGTTTGGCGTGCCTCGCTCACGGCCGCGCGAATTTCGGGTACTGAAAACCCGTTGTGCGAGAAGAATTCGATGTCCTCGGCAACGAGTACTGCCGCCTTCATGTTAGACGACATACGCTCCCAGTCGATCCATGCCCACCTTAGAGCTACCGAATCGCCCGATGCTTCGGTCCTTCGCTTGAACGAATCGATGAATGCCGTCGTGGAGGGTCTTTGTGAGGCCATCAACCTGACGTTGGGCCAAGTTATCCATTGGTACAATACAAACAGGGTAGGCACGGCTATAGACAGAGCCGTTGCCCACAGCAGGACCCTGATCGGGCCACGTGGCTTCCGGGTGCGTGCAAGCGTGATCCGCGCGTTTGACTTCACCGAGCTAGACATCGTTTCGAACAGTAACGCACCCTGTTTCAGCTCCTTGGTTGCGAACCCATCATTCAACGCAAGCAATACCTTGGAAATTGGGGCCGCAACGGTTATTGAATGATGCGTTTTATTCTCGTCCCCGCCGGAATGATGTCGGTAGCTCTCATTTGATTGATTCTCTCAATCTCCTCAAGTGACACCACGGAGGGGTAGCGATTCATGAACTCGCGCAGTGCCATTCCACGATCCGTTGTTACAATGTCGATCCGATTTGGTTGCACGTTCAGGATGGCGCGATCCGTGAGACGTGCGAAGCTCTCTAGCGATCGTCGTACGACATTGACACGTTGCGACCAGTTTTGTGCGGCTCCATAGCCGAGGATTTGGTATACGTTCCCACCATAGGAAATCCAAACAACGTTGCCGGAAAGGTTGCCTTGTTGAGTGGTCGCCTGAAAGTTTCCGGCTACGGCGGGGTTGCCATTGATCGACGTGCGACCGCTGGATCCCGTAACACCTTCCTCGTTGTAGAATTCTTGGGCCGCGGTTGTTTCGGACTGTGCGGTTGTTACCAACGTTAGCTGTATGATCGCGTCCTGTTCCGGGCTTACCGCCAGGACAGCTTGTGTTTGATTCGCAGTCTGCCAACCGGCAGGAAACGTTATCTGGAATGCTAAGTCCGGGTGGAAGAAAACATTCTCCTGAAAAAGCCCGGCCCTCGGATTTACGCCATATGGCATGTCATCGATTTTTTCGAGGTATTCGTTTCGATTCACCACATAGTCATCGTAGTTTTGACCAATCGAATCGATCCTTGCTTGAATACGGGCTTCGCGATTCAAAGGATTGGGGTGTGTCGATAGCCACTCCGGGGTTCCACTTCCACCCGCCGCCGCGGTGACACTGGCGAGCATGGCAAAAACTCCGGGCATCGGTCGTGGATCGTATCGCGCCCGCGTCATATACCTGAGTCCGAGTTCGTCGGACTGACTCTCATCACTTCTTCCGAACTTTAAAAACAACAGACCGAGTCCACTGCTCGCGGCGCCAAAGAGGTTTTGAAGATTTGGCGCGAGGACGGTACCCGCCACAAGACCGACCTGCGCAAGTTGCGCACGACTCATCTGCTCTGCGGAATGACGCGCGGTGACGTGGCCAATCTCGTGGCCCAAAACGGACGCAAGCTGTGCTTCCGATGTAAAGTGCGCCAAGATGCCACGAGAGACGTAGATAAAACCACCCGGCAACGCGAATGCGTTGACGATTGGATCGTCTACTACCTTGAAACTCCAGGGTAGGTTGGGCTTCTCCGTCAGGGCAGCCATCCGCTGCCCAATTCCGTTCACGTACGACTGCAGTGCTTGATCTTGAACGAGACCCATTGAGGCAACAATTTGCGGATCCGCCTCCAATCCCATTTGGATCTCTTGCGCTTCGCTGACCAACGATAGCTGACGCTCACCAGTGGCGGGATTCACGGCGCAGGACTGCCCCACGATTGCCCCCGATAGGAGCGCGACCTGAAGGAATCCTCTTGGAGTGCATCGTTTATGGTTTGGCATATCCACGTGTGATTGAAGTAATTATTCCAAGCTCGCGACCGCAGCAGGATTAACGGCTCTCAAGTATACCGGCGTAGTCACCTGAGGCGCCACGGTTGGTTCGTTGAAGGTTGTAAGTGATTGAAATTAAAGTGTTTACGGTGTGCTACCAATTTTTTGGGGTAAAACCGCGTTAGCGTGCCCGGGCCCGACAGCAAAGGCATGCTGACGGTTGCTGGTTTCGCGCGGTTCGGCAGGCGATCTTTGTAGGTGCTGTTTTTCATGTGTCGATTCCTTGAGGGTCTTTGATGGTTTCGAGTTCGAAGCTCGAGCACGATATCGATCTGCGCACCGCGGAAGACGTGTCTGAGCTGTTGGTCGAAATGTTTGGATCGGACCCCGGGACGAAGTCGGGTGTGATTCACGTCGCCGCAGTGACGGGAGAAAACCAAGTCCTTCGCATCACAGATCAGACACCCAAAAGTCCGCACGACGCCTTCCTATTGAATGTGTCAAGAGCCCGAGCGAACGTCATCGTGACGACGGGTCGAATCCTTCGCGAAGAACCCGACTTGACCCATGGCTACCTCGGGGATGAAAACATGCAACGCAGCTTGGCATCGTGGCGTCGGGACGTCGTGGGTGTGGAAGACCCGGGACGTGTTTTGGTGTTGACGTCAGGAAAAGACCTGAACGCGGAACACCCGGTCTTTTCGGCGGCGCGATCAGTAACCATCTATACGTCGAAAGAAGGCGCGGATGCGTTGACGGAAGTTGCGTTTGGCGCTGCGGAGGTTGTGGCGGTCGACCGACCTAGCATTCGGAATGTGATAGATTTCCTCTTGACCGACTGTGGGGTGGCGACGGTTTCGGTTGAGGCCGGTCCATCGACAACCCCGGCGTTGTACGAACGGCCAGTGAAGGTCGATGAATTGTTGCTTTCCACTTTTCGGGGAGCTATTGCGCCGGCGCTTTTGGCGGGTTCGTTCGTTGGGAACGACGTGTTACATCGACTATTTAGTCGTACGTCGTCCTATCAAGTGTGTCACCAAAGTCGTGACTGGAGCTTCCAGCGTTTCGTTCGATAACTCCACAACCAATCGGGAGAAAAAGGACATGTATGGAACCAAAACACCTCTTATCTCATTGAGTGCCATGTTGCTCGTTGCATGTGTGTCATCTGGCACAAGATCAGATTCAAGCCCTGCGCCACGCGGCGTGCTGACTGCTGAAATATTGAGCGACACCCAGGAATCAGATCTCTACGGCGCGGTCCAACGCTTGCGCCCTCAGTGGCTCCGTGCACGCGGTGCCGCGCGTCTCTCCGGTGGCAATTTGACTGTCGCAGTTTACGTAAATGATGTTCGTCGCGGTGAAGTAGGATTTCTGCGAACGATTCAGTTGGAAGCTGTTCAACGCGTCCAATTCCTGACGGGGACGGAGGCCACAACACGATGGGGGACAGGTGTCGCCGGTGGTGTAATCCTCGTTACACTCACACGGGGGTAACGCGCTAGGTGTCCGACATTTGCGATCGACTCAGGGTCGCTCTCAAGAACCGCTACCGCATCGATCGCGAACTTGGTCGGGGTGGTATGGCCATCGTCTACCTCGCCGAGGACATCAAACATGCGCGGCTTGTTGCCCTCAAGGTACTGCGACCGGAACTGTCGGCCGTGCTCGGCGCGGATCGGTTCCTCAGGGAAATCGGAATATCGGCACGTTTGCAACATCCCCACATCTTGCCGCTGCACGACTCGGGTGAGGCGGACGGGTTGTTGTACTACGTCATGCCGTTTGTCGATGGTGAATCATTACGAGACGTTCGCTGCGTTTGGCTTACCACAGCCGTTCGTACAACCGCAACTGATGGACATGATCGCACAAACTTACTTACCACAAATGATGTTTGTAGAAGCAGCCCCAGCCCCGGTTCAACAAATCTTTGCTTGCAC
>JAZDDC010000052.1:0-10023 GCA_036679565.1 Gemmatimonadota bacterium | reverse complement strand
GGGATAGTACGGCTGCGGGGCCCTTCCAAATGAGTTGAACCTGAGATTCAGACCGGGCCCGATGAACGATCTATGGAACCTCTCGATGGTTGTTAAGTCCTCACTCGAAAGTGGTACACCAAATTCGACGACGACGCTGCGAACGGAATCGATCAACCGCTGAGCGAACCCAGGAGGTTGGGGTGCCCGGTCTACAAAGGTCACGATGTCCTCCACCGACCAATCTGCAACTTCCAACGGCGCGGTCGTCACGTCCCGTCCGACTAACGCGCCAACGTAGTCGATGCGTCGTGCGGAAATCGCAAAAAGCGCCTTATAAAGTAAATGTTGCAGGAGGTTGTCCCGACGGATGTCCACGATGAAGACGATATCGGGGCGTATCCGGGCAATGTAAGAGAAGTTTTGACCCGGCCCCACACCGATATACGCACCTCCCTGCACACCCAACTCCCGCAGCTTGCCCAACACATGCAAGTACGAAGACTCATTTGAGATGAGGTTATCGGTATCGAAGTACCCACCCGGCTCCGACAACTGTTCGCTGAGGGTGGCGAAACTCCCAGCTTGGATCGAATCGAATTTGACTTCTTGGGTCCACACCGGGGGCGGCGTCGTACACGCCACCGTACCGGCCAGCACAAGGCCAGCCAAAACACGCGGAAACGACAGTTTCGTGGAATGAACGATCACTGGATGTGAACCACCAATAAAAAACACGTGGGCCGGGATGTGATCCTCGGCCCACGGTTGGCTATGCATTGTTGCAACGCGGAGACCCACCCCGCACGAGGATCAGGCCAACCCGAGACGCTTCATCAAGTGATCCTTGACAGAGTCTGTTATGACACCACGCTCCAATGCCGCATCGATTGCGGCGGTTATATCTCCTCGATCAGCATCAAGGCCACGCTCGCGCAATTCTTGGATTACGCGCGAAAGGCGCTGATCATAATCACCGGACTTCAATTCGCCGGCATCCATAGCCGCCTTGAGTTTGTCCAGTTCCTTCATCAAACGGTCAACCGTAATCGGTGCTGCCATTCTTCCTCCACAAGTACTAGGTTGGCACAGCATTTCAATTTAACCAGGCTTTGCGCCACTCAAAAGGGTCAGAGTGCCACCGACCTCAGCCGTATGTACGCGGTCTGTCCACATTTGACCCGATGCTCCGCCTCGAACGGGACGCCTCAACGATACGTTGCGTCCAATGCACGCACCGGGGCGACAGAGCGTGGTGGGAAACCGGGTAAACACGCCGTTGAAACACCACTTGAGATTCCGACCGACGCCGGAATACAACTCCTGTCTCACACCCGCGCATTTTGTTAGCTTCCCACCGCCACAAAAGGGGGAAAGACAGTAGTGGCCAAGGATCTTATGGGCATCGGGGACACCGCACCGGACTTTACGCTGACCAGCGGAGACGAGCGCACGGTTCGACTGTTCGACATTCTGGCATCGTATCACGCCATCCTGTATTTCGTACGGGAATACACGTGAATGCATTGCATCAATCACATCGCCCAGTTAGGGCGACTGGCACCCGAATTACAAAATCAAGGATTCCGAGTCCTCGCGATCGGGGCATCTGACGGAGAATCATTCGAGCAAACCGCGGCCGCATTTGGTGCCCGTGTCGATGTGCTCAATGATCGCGATCGCATCGTGTACAACCGATATGGGTTTGGCAAGATTGCACGATTGGTGCAGCGATCGGGAACCGCCGTGGTGGACAAGAGTCGTGTCATTCGCTACTTGCACCGAACGGCAAATCCCAAGCAATCCCTGAAAAAGGACGAGTTGTTGAGCGCTTTGAACGCAATGACGTGAGCCCAACAGGTCGTCTACGTCACGCCCCAGCACGTTATCCAGCTCACAGCGTAAATCGGTCTCATTGACACATTGTTACCCCGTCGCGAATCCAGGACATCGAATGCCGCAAACCCTAGGATGGGCACGCGCTAGACAGTCAGGGGCCCACAACTTACGTCGAGGCGCATGGTACCCGGTGTTGTCGCAATCGCCAAGCGACCACATCGTCGTAAGCACAGCGCGATGTAACATCAAAGTTGACAGGGACAGCATGGAAATGCGCGCCTATCGACCCGTGGGGTTCAGCGTGGTTTTCAAGCAACCAACTGACCTGAACCCAGTGGCCGGCACCGACCGCGACCTGGGACTCCTATACTCCGTCTGCCCTTGGTCAGGGTCTCGTGTTCCACTGGTGGGGTTTCCTGACGCGGCCAAATGTCCGAATTGTGGGTTTGTGGGCCCGGTCTTGTGGGATGACGCATGTTGACTGCTCAACGTTCAACACTCAACACTCGACGCTCCGCATCAACGTTCGACGCTCAACTTTCAAGTATTCACTGATATCCAATCACATAGAGTAGCCCGTTGGACTGACGTGAGATGGATAGCTCGGTATTTAGGGTTGGGTTTCGATCACTACTTGAAAGTTGAGAATTGAGTGTTGACGTTGAGAGTTGAACGTTGAACGTTGCGCTTTTTCACTCGTTCACCAGCATCGACGCAAGCTGATAGGCTCCCCAGCCAACCAGGACCCCCAAACCATCCGCGACCAGGTCTTGCCACTCAAAAGATCGTCGTGGCACGATCAGCTGCAAAACCTCAGTGCCCAACGCGAGGAACAGCGCACTCGTGATCACCATCACATGTTTTTTCGGAGCCGTCCACGAGCTTAGCATTCCGAGTAACATGAACATCAGCCCGTGCGCCACCTTGTCAGAGCCGGCGAAGAGCAAATCTCCTTTGCCGACCGGTAGGGCCGTGGCCGTTATGACCAACACGACGTAGCTGATGAGCACTAGGGTTTTCAGATTCACGGAACCTTTGGACGTTTTGCCGGTGTAAGCTAGCTGGTTAATTCTGAATCATGCCGGACCTTTTTAACGGCGGTTTTATTCGAACGGAGTTGGTGATGTACCGCAAGATTATCATACCAGTCATTGCCGTGGCGTTAACTCTTGGGTGTGGCGCGCAACAGGCCGCCCTCCGGGAGCAGGCGGAGCGTGCATCGGCAGAACGAGACAGTCTCGTTGCCGAGTGGGCGAGCGGGAGGCTGAGATCCACGCGGCACGCCAACGCATACAAGAACTCAGCACCTCGCAGACCCGGTTATCGCGGCGAATCGCAACGTACGAAGCCACCGTCGAAGAGCTACGCGCCGCCGCCGAGCGGCGAGAAGCGCAGTACACGACGATAATTGCTCAGCAACGTAATATGATCGCCCAACTCAGTTCTGGATTGGATACCGCACGCGCACAGGCGGAACGGCTCGGCATGGAAAACACCTTACTGGCCGATAGCCTGACGTTAATCGACGTAGCCCGAAACACGGTCTACTATGCGGTTGGAACAGAAAGCGAACTCAAGGATCGAGGCCTCGTCGTCAGCGAGGGGTCGAAGTTCCTCATCTTTGGGAGCAAGACTTTGCAGCCGTCTCGAGATTTGGACCCGGAGCTTTTCATCCCGATCGACATGAACACGGTACGAGAGATTCCGCTGCCTCGTGATGACAAGTCCTACAAAATCTTGACCCGGCACAACCCGGAATTCTTGGCCTCCAACTCCTTGTTCGACGGCCAAATCCGAGAATCACTCTTGATTGGTGAGCCCCAGGAATTTTGGGCCACGTCGAAGTATTTGATCCTCGTCCAACGATGAAGATAAAACGGCGGCCGGTTTTTTCGGCCGCCGTCCTACCTTCAGGCATCAACGAGAGTCAGAACGCAAAACCAACGCTCGCCCGAACGGTTTGTTGACGTTGTCCACTGTCGGTCGAAACGTTAATACCGCCTACCGTGAAGTTGTCTTCGGTCAAACCGGAAAGACCAAACAGGTAGCGGATTTCGGGCATCAGCGGACCAAGCCTAATACCGGCCCCGATACCACCGTTGACAACCCATGACTTGAGATTGCTGTCGAGATCCGGATCCGCGCTGGTGGACAACACCGTTTGAAACTCAGGTCCCACAAATATGTCGAGTATCCCAAAACGAGCCCTGAAGTCAACCGGGAAACTCACGAACGAAACATTGAAGTTGTCCTGGTTCAGAAAAGATGCTCCCTCGAACAACGAACCCGCATTCAGGTAGACGACACCGGGCCGGACGACAAAACCGGTCCCTCCCAACTCTAAGAACGCCCCAAGGTGAAACCCACTTCGATTGTCGAACGTCTCGCTAACCGAGTTGGTGGTAACATCCCCCAAGCTGGCAAAATTGACCCCGCCAATCAGGCCCAAACTGACCTGGGCGGTGGCTGGCCGGGCCCCGAAAAGTAAAACGGCCATGAGGCCGACAGCACTCACTGATTTCAATATTCTCATAATATCACCCGTTTAATCGTTTGCCGTGTACCATAGGGACAGGCTGGAGGGCCTGACGTGATCCATATGGCCCCTCCTCATGATGTGACTAACACTCTACCTTTTGACGTATGACCAGGTTCCGAGGTACACCTATGAACATTCTGATCGCAACGTCGGTCGCACTGGCCACCCTGACCACTGTTGCCACCCCGCACTCGGCAGTGGCGCAACGGTCCGATACGAACCCGGTCGTGGTGCTCGAGACAAACATGGGGAACATCCACATAGAGCTATACCCGGAACGGGCCCCAAAATCCGTGGCACGTTTTCTTCGATTGGTTGAGGAAGGATTCTACGACGAAATGTTGTTCCACCGCGTCGTGCGCAACTACGTCATACAAACGGGTCTTTTGGATATGCAGGGCGAATCTAGGGGCAATGACTTAGAGGAGTTGGAAAGCGAAGCCGACAACCGTTTGATCAATCAACGTGGCACCGTTTCAATGGCGCGCCTGGACGACCCTCAATCCGCAAAGGCCGAATTCTTCATCAATGTGCGGGACAACCACGACCTCAACTTCAAGTCCTACAGAAAGGATGACTACGGCTTCGCCGTCTTCGGGGAAGTGATCGAAGGAATGGATGTGGTCGATGATGTTTCCGAGTTAGAGACACGACGTGCGGGCATACTGCGGGACTTCCCGCGCCAACCAGCGGCTATCTATCAGGCGTATGTCTTACAACGTTGAGACCACACGCTCCGGGCTGTCTTCCCCGCGCAGCACAGCTCGCAATTGCTCGAACAACGCTGCCCCTCTAAACGGCTTTTGCAGAACCCGAATGGCCTTCTCCTGACGAAGACGTTCCATCACAGCACAATCTGAAGTCCCGGTCATCATAACGACGGGGATTTCCGGGTACAAGCGAAGCATTTCGTCGTACATCTCCTCGCCATTCATGCGTGGCATGCTCAGATCCAAAAGCACCGCTCGTATTTCGCTGCGGTATCGTTCGACCACCTCAAGTCCCTCACGGCCGTCACACGCCAAAAGCACTCGAAAACCGCGGCGTTCGGCCAACAACTTGATCACGGACCTGACCGCACCGTCATCATCGACTACCAAAATCGCGCCCGTACCATCCCAGCGGAACGGCGCGTGCGAAGATATCGATTGGCTAACGTCGGGTTCTGACACGACCGGTAGGAGAACTGTGAACATCGAGCCGCGACCAACCTCCGAATCTACCAAGATGGCACCGCCGTGGCTGCGAACCACACCAGCAACCCATGTGAGACCCAAACCTCGTCCGGAACCCATCGTAGAGTAGAACGGATCGAAAATCTGCTCCAGGGCTACGTGATCCATGCCGACTCCCGTATCCGAAATCCGCAGATAAGCGTATGTGCCCTCGGGCATGTCTTCTGCCAAATACGCACGTGCCAAATGGGTGTTGTCCACGTACATCGCGCCGGTAACGACGATGACTTCGCCATACTCAGAGTTCAGGGCCTGACTCGCATTTTCCACGAGCGCCGAGAGCAACTGACGAACCTGTTCGACATCTCCGCGAACCGGAGGCACGTCATCACTCAAGTCGTACCGAATGCTCGTGCGCAGGCTTGTGCTTCTGTCAATGTCATCGGTACAGGATTTGATAACGTCGTTCAAATCGATTGACTCGGATCGCAATTGTCCTGACCCGGAACACACCACCAAGCGATTCGTCAGGGCGGCGGCCCGTGCGACGGTGTTTTGAATTTCCGTAAGATGGTCTTGAGCTGCCGCTTGACTGTCAAGGACATCTTTCGCCAGCTCAACCTGCCCCCCTATGGCCATCAGGAGGTTTTTGAAGTCGTTCGCCAAACCCTCCGCCAGGGCCGCAAGACCTTCCAAACGGCGAGCACGACGCACTTGATCGAGGAGTTGCTGTCGTTCCGCCTCCTCTCGCTTCCGTTCCGTCACATCCTGGCAGGTGCCAATGAGGCGAATGGGCTCACCGCCAGTATCACGCTCCAACCATCCTTCGCCCCGGAGAATACGCACCGAACCGTCAGGCCGGACCACTCGGAAATCGATGGCGTACGGCGCATTCCGACGGAATGTCGCATCCATTTGCGACTGAATGGCGTCGCGATCATCCGCATGGACCCGGTCCAGGAAACCATCATGTGTTGCCGTAAATTCTTCCGGTGTGACACCAAAGATCCGATACATCTCGTCGGACCAATACACCTCGTCATGCACCACGTCCCATTCCCAGTTACCCAAGCGGGCAATACGCTGCGCCTCTACCAACCGCGCTTCCCGCAATCGTAAGGCCTCCCGGGGGCCACGCCGTTGCGAAACGGTCAATTCCAACTCGGCTACACGCGCCCGCAGGGTAGTGATCTCTTTGACAAGACCCGCTCTGGGTGGAAATGACTGCATAACTCTCGTTTCGATCGTGTGGTGTCTCTAGTCTGTCACGTCATGGTAGCGCGAAGCCGTTTTCACCCGGTCGCACCTGGGAAACGCCGTGGACGTACTGTCCGATCCCCAACGGAAAATGTGAGCGGACAGTCAAGTAGGACTAAAGTGAACCAGACCGATCTTTATCCATGTGGCGCTGTCATCTCTGCCGGTCGCACGATGTCATCAAACTCGCGCGCGGAGAGGTAACCCAATGATTCGGAAGCCTCCCTGAGTGTGGTTCCGTCCTTCTGTGCTTTCTTGGCTATCTCGCCAGCTTTGTCGTATCCGATCTTCGGCGTGAGGGCCGTCACCAGCATCAGAGAATTCTCGACGTGTTCGGCAATATTCGGCCGGTTGGCCTTCAGCCCCTCGACAAGATACTTCCGAAATGAATCGCACGAATCGGCCAAGAGTGTCGTAGAATTTACCAGGTTGAAGATCATTACCGGTTTGAATACGTTGAGTTCGAAGTTTCCCTGTGAACCGGCCATACCTATCGCGACATCGTTGCCCATCACTTGAGCAACCACCATTGTCATGGCTTCGCATTGAGTTGGGTTGACTTTGCCCGGCATGATGGAAGAACCCGGTTCGTTTTCTGGCAGCAAAAGTTCCCCAAGACCCGCACGGGGTCCGGATCCCGCCCAACGAATGTCATTGGCGATTTTCATAAGCGAACCGGCCAAACCACGAAGGGCGCCGGACGCCATGACCACCGCGTCATGTGCGGCAAGTTCGGCGAATTTATTCTCCGCACTCTTAAACGGCAGGCCCGTCATGTCCGCAATGTGCGCGGCGCATGTCTCCGAAAATTTCGGCGGGGCGTTCAGACCTGTGCCCACCGCCGTTCCACCAATCGCCAACGCATACAGATCATCGAGCGTGCCATCGATCCGCCGAAGACCCGCGTCCAGTTGCGCTACGTAGGCGGAAAACTCCTGTCCCAGGGTAAGCGGCACCGCATCCTGGAGGTGGGTCCGGCCGATCTTCACTACATCTGAGAACTCCTCACTTTTTACTGCCAACGCATCCCGCAACGCCGCCACCGCTGGTAGCAGACGTTCCTTGATCAAACGTGCCGATGCGATGTGCATGGCGGTTGGGAAGGTGTCATTGGACGACTGCGAGAGATTGACGTGGTCATTGGGATGAATCGGGTCCTTGCTACCGAGTTCGCCACCCGCCAGTTCGATGGCGCGGTTTGCGATGACTTCGTTTGCGTTCATGTTGCTCTGTGTTCCACTGCCCGTCTGCCAGACGAACAGCGGGAAGTGATCATCCAGATTCCCGGCAATGACTTCGTCGGCGGCACGCGCGATCAACTCCGTCCGCCGATCGTCCAGCTTCCCGAGTTCTCGGTTCGTCAGCGCCGCCGCTTTTTTCAAAACGCCGAACGCTCGGACGACCTCAATGGGCATGTGGTCGCGCCCAATGGCGAAGTAGATAAGAGAACGGGCGGTCTGCGCACCCCAGTAGCGATCACCGGGCACGTCGATGGCACCCATGCTATCACGTTCAACGCGGATGTCGGGTTTGGTAGTGGTCATTTTTTTCGTTCTCGCAGGAAACTCCAGAAGGACTCAAACGGCGGTCGTGTAGCAGGTGCGGTACCACAAGAACGATCCGCTTTCACTTCACCCCCGCCAATACGTGCGGCGGGGACACCCCTCACAGCGAACCTCCCAAACCGAGACCCCACCCTTCCATTGAACCGCACGGCGCAAGGAAAGCTGACCTTTGCAACGTGGGCAAGTGATACCCAGGGGTCCCTCGGAGTTCTTGCCCGGCCAGCCAGCCACAAACCGCCGGATGCGGTCTTCTTCTTCAGGATAGTACGAACTCTGCGGCTCAAGCCGGCGGTCGTCGGCAACCCGACGGGCCATTTGGCGGCGTTCTTGGCCAGCCCACCTGGCAAGGTGAATTCGCCGATCCGGCGTTTGACGTCGCTGGCGACGACGATGGCGCTCGCGGCGGGATGATAGGTTCAGGGGACGGCGCATCTTAGACCAACGACGAAGCTTGGAACCTGCAAGATACACAATCGCTCGGCTACGGAAAAGCGGTTAGTTGCCCTTCGCTTTGCGATCTATCACCTTGCGAATGTAGGCCGCCGCATCCGGTGTCTTACAGCCTGTTTCGCCGTGATCCACCTGCACTGTTCCTATGTGCTTGGCAATTGCAAGCGCTTTTTTTTGCAGCCTTGTGTTGCGGATCCCAATCGCTATCAACGCGATGTTCATGGCGTGCCGCACACGGTTTTTCCGCTCGTGTATGTGGTCTTTTATGTCACCGAGATACGTTTCGAAAAACGCATCGGGTAGCTCCGAATCCCGACCCGCCAAGCCGGCCACAATGCCCCACCCCGCCTGTCCAACCCACTCCCCTCTGGCCTTGCACCATTGCTGCGCGCGGGAACTGGCAAAGGGGGTCCGTGAAACAAGCCCCGCAAACGCATCGGTGAGGACATAGTTGCCGAGATCCTTGGCCCAACCGTCAAGGGCTTTCACCGTCAACCGAGCTGGATCAGCCACCATGGTCGCCAAAATCCGGGCATCGTGGTTACGACTCGACCATAAAGCGGCGGCCATTTCATGATCCACACCAATTCGTTTCGTCAGCTTGCCGAGGTTTGCGTAGCTCACACCGAACCGGTCCCCGCCGACGCCGTGGCGGGTATACACTTTCCGATTTTGAGGCGTCCCCAGTGCTTCCAACTCGGCCAAAATATCATCCGCCCGCACGTCCGTCGCTGGCATAGGAAAACCTCCAGTTGGAAAAGGCTTAGTACGTCGGATAGGAACCTACGTGATAAACGAGACCGCGTCGACCACCAGATCACGGGGAGGGAACGGCGAACGTCGAACAAGCGAACAATCGAACAGCGAACAATCGAACGTTGAGAATGTTCGACGTTCAGTGTTCGACGTTCAGTGTTCGACGTTCAGTGTTCGACGTTCCTGGTCGCTGTTCACATGGCAATAACACGCCTCATCCGCCATGTTTCTGCCGACGACTTTCGCCCGGACTTTGCACATGAGAACCCCAGCCTCCTCAGCCGTTGCCGCTTTTCTTCTTTCTGTTGGATGCGGCCCCACACCCGGACCCATCGATTTGGTTGAAGCAACGATCGCCGACATTCAAAGTGCGATTGTCGAAGGCCGGACCACGTGTCGGATCGTTGTTCAGTCGTACCTCGACCGCATAGACGCCTACGATGAGCCGACGGGGTTAAACGCG